>WFWZ01000356.1 GCA_015490875.1 Planctomycetaceae bacterium | reverse complement strand
GTCTTAGGTGGCATGATTACGCTCAGGTCGCATGGGGTGCAGCCTCTAAGGCGCCTTGGGAGCCAAGCTCGTCTTCCTGTTGCGATTCCACTGGGCTTCGACCGTCGCCCCAAAAACCGAATGCGCTCGACACTTGGCGAATGGTCGCCCGGCACCAATCATGGATCCACTCCACGTGAAAAAACGACAGGAACAGGATCCCGGATAGTTGGTACCGGAACTTGATACCCATGATGAAGTAAATGCCCCAGTGCATTCCCAGGGTGGCGAGAGCCCACAGTCGACTGGCACGCCTGCCGAACAGGAAGAGCGGCGCTCCCAGCTCAATCACCAAAGTCAGCACCCCCATCACCGTGAACAGCCACACCTGATCATACAAGACGAACGCCGCGTCCATGCCACCACCCTCGAGGACCTCTTTACGGATCGTATCGACGGCGATCTGGTCGCGCATCACTTCACCCGACGCCCACATGATCCCCGAGGGACCCATGATTTTCGCAACGCCCGCTAGGAAGTATCCGATAGCGGTGAGTGCACAGATCAACTTGATCGGCCATCCATACTCCCACGGTGCAGGTGGTGGCGACGCGGCGGGCAGTCCTCGTCGTCGTCGCAGCCAGGCGTCCAGTGAGAAATCGTCGGCAGCACGAACAAACCCCAGCACTAAGACATGCACAACAAGCAGATTGTGCATATGGTAGATCATCGACCACGAGTTGCGAAAGCACAGCGTCGCGTACAACAGCAATGCGAATGCGGGCCCGGAATAACGATACATCCATCCGAGGACGAACATCACTCCGGTGATCAGCGTTGCCGCCACCATCCAATCGACGGCAACCGGATCGATCGGATCACCCAGGATTCGGAAAAGTCCAACGGGTTTCCACAACTTGTCGCTTTTGTGAGCCAAGTCGCAGATGAGATTCCAGCGTGTGTAGACATACCAAAGCGCATACCCGCCGATGAAGACTCGCAGCACCGCTAGCCGATCGGCCGGTGCCGGTTGAAACCAGAATCGCCACAAGGAGCCGGAAACTCGCTGCATCACTCTTTCGCTTTCCTGTCCGTCTTGCCGCAGTCACTTCGCTGTACGGCACATCGAGCAATCACCTTCCGGCGTCTCGGTGTCCCGTTGCCGTTGAAGAACTCGTGGAAGTCATAAGTGTCGGTGACAATGGCCACCTCCACGATGTCCTGATATTCCTTGCGCCTCGATTTGGCCACATATTCGGCGACGTCGTGGCAGAGCTCGTTTGCATCGCCGTTCCGGATGATCTTACGGATCTGGCGACGGACTTGATTCATGCCTCCTCTTGAAACCGTGCGGTAGTGCAGGTCGATCGTCGTCCCGTCCTCGCGTATGCCGATCGGATGCGAAAGCTCTGTCACTCCGTGCCGTTCCTTGGAGAACATCGGGTAGTACGAAAGTGGAAAGCCGTCATCCGGTTTTTCGCGAAAATTCTGAACGATCGGGATCCCGATCAGCGTGACGGCAGCTACCGAAAACACAATGGCGTACCGCCTACGCTGAGAAATCCTCTCACCATAGGCATTGAACATTGTCCCAACCCTACGAATGTGGTGCGGCGCACCACCGGAGATGCGTCGACGCGCGCGACCTGGCAGGCACCCGAGCAATTTCGCGCACGATGTGGTACAGAACCCCCAAAGCGTTCTGTCACCAAGAGGAGTCGATTCTACGTCCAGATCCGCCACATTTTTTTAGAGGCAACGCAGCCGACTCGCCGCGCAGAGTGTGCGAACAGCGATATACGCCGACTCGATGTTGACGGGTCGGTCCTCGTCCTTTGCCAAGAGGCGAAGATCGACAGGGCCGCACATCGTGCTCGTGCTCAGCGAAGCGGTGCTCGTCACCGCAGTCACGAAAGCCGCCACAACGGCAGGAGTCTTGGTCTTCCGCTGAAACGGGAAGTGGGTTCATACGGTCATGCCTTCGAGTACGGGAATGAGCACGAGAAAAAACACTTGTTCCCAACCGCGCTGCCCGGTTATAATCCTCGGCGCAGCGTGTGCCCCACGCGCGCATGCAACAGAATTCAATTGGCCATCCCATTTGTCGAAGCATTCTGCGCCTGGAGAATTGTTTTTTCGCTTCGAGCACCTCTTGCTGGACGGATTCATGACTTGCCCCCCGACGCCGCTTTGGCTCTCCGCCATGCGGGAAACACTCGCAGGCTATCGACGGTTGATTGATGGAGTCCTGGAGCAGCTCAGTGACGATGAGCTGTTCAAGAAACCTGCGGACGGTATCAACTCTGTGGCCATTCTCCTGCGACATCTGGGCGGCAACCTTCGCAGCCGATGGACCGATTTCTTGACGACAGACGGCGAGAAGCCCGACCGCAACCGCGATGCCGAATTCACGGAATGGGATGGCGGTCGACAATCGCTGACAGCCTATTTCGACCAAGGCTGGAGGTTACTCGAATCCGCCCTCGAGACGATCGATGAGAAGAATGCGGGCGAGACGATCTACATCCGAGGCGAACCCCATACGGTCGCCCAAGCGCTGGCACGTTCAATCACGCACGTTGCCTATCACACTGGGCAAATCGCCATGATCGCTCGGATGGTGCATCAAGGCGAATGGAAATGGCTCACGATCGCCCCCGGCGGTTCGGCTTCGTTCAATACACGCACATGGGGTACTTCCGCCGCGCGCGGCATTGTCAACGAGGACACGGATAATCCGTAATCGAGCGTCAACCAGATCGGCGCCGGAGCGCCGAGTGAAGAAGGGAGCCCTTCTGGTGGTCGGTTAACAGAGCCAATCCCACCACGCCGTAAAGGAGAAATGAAAATCACGCGGAGCGAAAAGGTCACGGCCATCAGTCGGCGACTTGTCTGGACATCGATTGTTTCTTCGCCCACAGGAGCATGACGGTGAAAATCATCGGCTCGGAAGGAATGGACAGTCAGGAGCTGAATTCGCAACTGCAACAAGGTGCTCGATTCGTCATTTACTATTACTGCATATCCATTGACGCTTCGGCTACCATGCAGCCATTTCGATGGCTCGCAGAAGACCCTTCGCTTTGTTGAGCGTCTCTTGGTACTCGTTCTCGGGCACGCTGTCGGCCACGATGCCCGCGCCGGCCTGGATATCGGCTCGGTTTCCATAGAAGACGATCGTCCGCAGGGCAATGCACGTGTCCATGTTGCCTCGAAAGTCGAAGTATCCGACCGCACCGGCGTAAGGTCCTCGACGTGTCGGCTCGAGTTCGTCAATGATCTCCATCGCCCGCACCTTGGGCGCCCCGGAAACGGTACCGGCCGGCAGACAGGCTCGCAGCGCGTCGAAAGCAGTCAGTTCCGGCCGAAGCTGCCCCGTAACGTGCGAAGTGATGTGCATTACGTGGCTGTAGCGCTCCACCACCATCACATCGGAAAGTCGCACGCTTCCATACTGAGCGACACGTCCCACGTCGTTCCGTCCCAAGTCGACCAGCATGACGTGCTCGGCACGCTCCTTGGGATCGGCCAGCAATTCGGCCTCGAGTTGCTCATCCTCGGCCGGCGTTCGGCCTCGCGGGCGCGTCCCCGCCAGCGGGCGGACCGTCACTTCGCCGCCGATCACCCGACAGAGAATCTCCGGCGAACTTCCCACGAGCGTTGTTTGGGGCGTTCGCACGAAAAACATGAAGGGACTCGGGTTGACGATCCGCAAACTCCGATAGACATCGAACGGGTCGATCTCCGTTTCGACCGAAAGACGCTGGCTCAAGACGACCTGGAAAATATCGCCCGCCTCGATGTACTCGACCGACCGCTGGACCGCTCGCAGGAAGGACTCCTTGTCGAAGTTGGATTCGTAGACGAGCTCCCTTTCCGCATGCGTTTCGACGGGTACGTCATGAATGGCGAGCTGCCGGT
>WFWZ01000355.1 GCA_015490875.1 Planctomycetaceae bacterium | reverse complement strand
TGATTCCCGTGGCCGACGATCTGTACGACTTGCACCTCTAGGCATTGCGAGACGAGGGTTTGATTTGATGGCGCGAAAGTTTCGAGAACTCGAGAAAAAGATGTTGGACGAATCTCGTCATGAGCGGAAAAGTGTTAGAGGAGTTATTTCTTGCTTTCGTGCGGGTCAATGGGACGCCACTCGGTTCTGTGAATTCGACACACAACGTCGACCTGAGCAACGTCGCCGAATCGAACGTAAAGCACCTGCTCAGGGCCCTCGTACTTCAACCGATGATCGAGCATTTCGTCAATCGTAAACTCCTTCCGCTGACTTGCCCATTCGGCCATCTGTTTCTCGGCAGCGAAAGCATTCAAGCCATATTTGGCTAGCCCGACAGGGTCGTATCTGATCCGTATATTCATTTGCCACAACGCCTTGGAGAAAGGACGCTGTGCCTCGAGGTCCGGCTTGATGACAACGCGTGGTTTAGCCGAATTCTGTTTTCTCGACGGTTCGTCGCAACCAGTGAGAACAAATTGTCCAAGAGAAAAACCACCCAGACATGACAGCACAAAGCATTACAAACGGAGGTGACCGTCACGCATAGTAGGTTCCCTTTCCGAATGGAAGGATGGCGAACTGCGCCGTGGAAAGGTAGTAAGGATCGTGGCCGTTTGTCTTCTTCAGCAAAGGAACGCGGCCCAGCCAGTCCGACCGTGTTTGGAAACGGAAGACGACCACGGCGATTCTCGGATACGGGGGATGAGTGACGGCCTGCCCCCGCAGGTTTTCCCTCAGTATAGCGGGGCGCCGGAAAGTGGGGGAAACGCGACTTCGCTGTTGGCGCACCAAGCTCTGAAGCCGGTCGGGCCTGCGTCGAATATCGTTGTATTCGACGCATAATCTGCGTAGTATGGTAGTGAAGGAGCACTCTTATCAGGCCAGCCAGCTCGACCGACCCGCCAGAGCCAGTCATGACATTCATCCATGAACTCGATGATTGGCCCCACTTCAAGTGGGATAGCCGCGCCTTGGTCGACGTTTTGGCCGATGTTCGCCATAAGCAGGGCAGACTCCTAGGTCGCATGGATGCCTTGGGATTCGACCTGCGGGCCGAAGCGACGCTCGTCTCACTCACAAGCGAGATCGTCAAGTCATCGGCGATCGAAGGTGAACAGCTGGCCACGGAAGAGGTTCGTTCGTCGATCGCGCGACAACTTGGGTTAGACGTCGGTGGGTTACCTCGTGCAGCGCGCTATGTCGACGGGATCGTCGAGATGATGCTCGATGCCACGCGCCGCTACGATCACCCGTTAACGAAAGAGCGACTCTGTGGCTGGCACGCCGCGCTGTTCCCAACGGGCAGGAGCGGAATCCATCCTGTCACAGTGGGCGAATGGCGCAAGGACGAACACGGGCCGATGCAAGTCGTCTCTGGACCTTTGGGAAAGGAACGCGTCCACTTTCGCGCTCCGGCTGCCGACCGACTCGAGGACGAAATGAACCGGTTTCTCACGTGGTTTAATCAGGATTCCGGATTCGACCCGGTGTTGAGAGCCGCAGTGTCGCATTTCTGGTTTGTCACGATTCATCCGTTTGACGACGGCAACGGTCGCCTGGCACGAGCCATCGGCGAGATGGCACTCGCGCGATCGGACGGGTGTCGAGACCGGTTCTACAGCATGTCCTCGGCCATCGAAGCGGAGCGCAAGGATTACTACCGAGTTCTCGAGTCATCCCAACGTGGGTCGCTCGACATCACCGCATGGCTTGCCTGGTTTCTCGGGTGCCTCGAGCGTGCACTCGACGAAGCCGACTCGATGCTCGACTCGGTCCTCCGCAAGGCCCGCCTCTGGCAGCACGTCAACGTGCAGCCGGTGAACGACCGTCAGCGCAAGGTCATCAACCGCATGCTCGACCATGCGTGGGAAGGCAACTTGACCACGTCGAAGTACGCACGAATGGCCAAGTGTTCTCACGATACGGCACTGCGCGACATCAAAGACCTCGTCGGCCGTGGTATTCTTCGGCGGAACGATTGCGGTGGCCGAAGTACGAGCTATCGCTTGGCTGAACCAGAGGGCAGGTGACAAACGTGTGCTACCGCCTCTTATGGCAACGGTCATCCGTCGATGGCTGTTTGCCACATTGAGCGCAAGGAGAATTCTGGTGGCTGCGAAATACCAACTCTTACGGTCAGACACGTCGTTTCTCGCAGCCCGTGATCAGGCCGGAGAGCATCCTGGTGGTTTCTTCAGGCTGATCGCAAAGCCCAACATGCTTCGTTGTGTCGATGGGACCTCGGCGGGGGCAACTTCGAGCAGCGGAATGCACTTTTGCGCCGAACCGCGGGCAATGCCGAAAGAGTTCTTTCGGTCGGCTTTCGTGAAGCGGCCGTCTGGACTCGCAACGGGGCTGATTACTTCCATGGCGACACTGGGAGTTTGCCATTCGTCGTAAACCGTGGCGCCCACGCCAATAACGTCTCATCTTGCCGACCAAGACGCGGGCCTTGAAATGCTTCGGATTGCCTGGAGGACGTCAAGATGGTAAGATGTTGTCGGACTATATCAATTTGTCTGGACAATTTCTTACTCATGGCAGCAAGCAAGAAAGAGCGTATTTTCGAACTTCTTCGAACGACGGGAGTCGTGCGCCCGCGTGACGTGGAAGCGCTCGGGATCTCAGGCGTCTACCTCAACAAGCTCCATGGCCAGGGCCTGCTCGATCGGCCAAGCCGCGGGCTGTACACGCTCGCGGATGCCGAGCCGAGTGAACATCGTTCGCTTGCCGAAGTGAGCAAGCGGGCACCGCGCGGCGTGGTCTGTCTTCTGAGCGCTCTGCGATTTCACGATCTGACGACGCAGTCGCCATTCGAAGTCTGGCTGGCGATCGACGAAAAAGCGAGACGGCCGAATATCAAGCGGCCGGCGCTGCGGGTCGTTCGCTTTTCCGGCCGAGCGTTTACATTCGGCGTCGAAGTCCACGACGTCGAAGGAGTTGCCGTCCGAGTCTACACACCGGCCAAGACGGTGGCGGACTGCTTTAAGTTCCGCAACAAGATCGGGCTTGATGTGGCCATCGAGGCGCTGCGAGACTGCTGGCGCGAGAAGAAGGCAACGATGGATGACCTCTGGGAGGCGGCCAAGGTTTGCCGGATGTCCAACGTCATGCGACCGTATATGGAGTCTCTCACGTGACAAGAAGGTCAGGCCGCGACATTGTCGCCTCTGTTCGTCAACGCCTGCTGAATCGCTCGCGTCAACGAGACGAGGATTTCCAGTATGTACTGACGCGATTCGGTCTGGAACGGCTGCTGTATCGCTTGGCCAAGTCTCGCCATGCCACTTCCTTTGTTCTCAAGGGGCCGTTCTGTTCGAGTTGTGGAGCGGCCAGCCACATCGACCAACTCGTGATCTTGACTTGCTGGGATACGGCGATCCCGACCTACAGCGGTGTGCCGATCGCTTTCGCGAAGTCTGCTCGACCGCCGTGGAAGAAGACGGGCTGGTATTCCTGACCGACACAATCCGTCCCGAGCCAATCAAAGAGCCGGACGAGTACCAGGGGATACGCCTTCGTATTGACGCTCGCCTGGGGAAAGCCCGGATTTCGCTGCAGGTCGACATCGGCTTTGGAGATACCATCATTCCCGGACCGGTTGAAGTAGTGTACCCGACATTGCTCGAGCAGCCACCGCCAAGACTGCTCGCTTATCCTCGAGAAACTGTCATCGCCGAGAAATACCAAGCCATTGTGATGTTGGGAATCGGAAACAGCCGGATGAAGGACTTCTACGACCTCTGGTTTCTTGCTCGGCAATTCGCGTTTGAAGGCGAGGCGCTCTGTAAAGCGATCAAGGGGACATTCGACCGTCGCGGCACTCCACTTCCGCACGCCACGCCCCTCCCGCTAACGCACGAGTTCGCGACAGACGCTGTCAAGGCAACTCAATGGAAGGCGTTCTTGAATAAGAGCCGCCTTCTCCCCGGAGACATTCCGCTTTCGGGAGTGATCGACTTGTTGGAACCGTTCTTGATGGCACCCACCCGCGCCATTGTTTCGGGCAAGCGTTTTTTGAGCAATTGGCCGTCTGGCGGCCCTTGGGTATGAAGACGACGCATGAATACCGAGGCTACGTATTCACTGTGACCTACGAAGCCAAAGGCCCGGCTTATGTTGTAGATTTTCCCGACATTCCCGAGATCATCACCAGCGGCAAGACGCTAAGCGAGGCGTTCACCAACGCCTGCGAGGCGTTGGACCTTCACCTGGAGAGCCTGCAAAAGCTTGGCAAGCCAGTTCCCAAGGTGAATCATCGATTGGTAGTGGAGTCTACGCAACGATAGGGGAAGCACGGTGGAACTGTTTCGCTTTCCATGGATCATCATCTCCCGGTCCCCATAAGCAGTACAGGCCCACGAAGAAGACAAGAACTCCGATCGAAATGTGAAATCGGTGGGAGGTGGCTTTCGAGCGGGCCCGTCGCCACGCGAGGATTGCCATTGCGTCGAAGAGCCGGGAACTCGATAATCCGGCCCGGTGATGGAAGCTGGGGAAGGACCGTCGCCGGAAAGTCGGACTTGCGCATGCCACGGAGGGCAAGGATGCCGCACGCACTGAGCGTCTTGATTCCTGCCAAGGACGAACGGCACAACCTGCCCGCGTGCCTCGATTCGCTCGAAGATCTGCCGGACGAAGTCGTCGTGGCCGATTCGGGATCCACGGATGGCACCATCGAGTACGCACGAAGCCGGGGATGCCGAGTCATCGAGCGGGAATATGTCACCTCGGGTGACTTCAAAAACTGGGCCATCCCGCAGTGCCGGAACGAGCACGTGCTGCTGCTGGATGCCGACGAGCGGCTCACGCCGGCACTGGCCGCCGAAATCCGCCGGCTCCTCGCTCAGCCCGATTTGCTAGACGGGTACTGGATCTACCGCCGCAGTTTCTTTCTGGGAAAGCCCCTGCGCTACGGGGGATGCCACCGAGACAAGGTCTTGCGGCTGTTCCATCGGGACCGAGCTCGCTATGTCGGGGAGACCGACCACGCCGAGATCGACTTGCCGGCTCATCGCACGGGAACGCTTCGAAACCGCATGGAGCACCACACGTGCCCGTCGTTGGATGACTACTTCCGAAAGTTCTTGCGCTACACGAGCCAAAACGCGGAGGTTCGCTTTGCCAAGGGTCGCCGCACGCATGCGGCACGGTTGCTGCTCACGGTGCCCTTCAAATTCCTCAACCTCTACTTCCGGCGCTGGGGATTCCTGGACGGCATCCCCGGACTCATCTTTTGCGGACTAAGCGCTTTTTCCTCGTTCACCACTCAAGCCCGCATGTGGGAACTGGAACACGTTTCCTCATCGAACTCCGCCCAGTCTTCGGGGCCGCCATCGGCGGTTCCCCTAACACGGCGCGATGCAGCCTGAGGTGCACTCATGGCAGGGATGCCTCCGCAACGTGTCTTGATTGTCCGAAACGATCGCTTGGGCGATACCATCTTGACGCTCCCCGTGATCGCAGCACTCAAGCAGGCCCTCCCCGACTCCTTTTGTGCGGTCCTGGTCGACGCCGCCTTATGGCCGCTCTTTCGCCATGTGCCAGTCGCCGACGCATGGCTTGCCGACGATGGCCGGTCGAGTTGGTGGCAATTGGGCGAGACGCTTCGGCAGCATCACTTCGACGCCGCACTCGTGCTCTATCCCAAGACACGCAATGTCTTGGCCACGTGGCGAGCCGGCATCCCGCATCGAGTGACGT
>WFWZ01000354.1 GCA_015490875.1 Planctomycetaceae bacterium | reverse complement strand
GTGAAAGACATCGTCAAGTCGGTCGTGCTGCATGCGGTCGAACCGGCCGTCGAGTAACTTTGTGCGGAGTGGCAGCGTGCACGAACTGGTGGACGACCTGAAGAAGGCGCTCGAGCAACAGCGCCCGTTCGTCTATTGCCGGCTGGTGGCGACGCGAGGCTCCACGCCGCAGAAACCAGGCGCCGCGATGCTCGTGTACGCAGGCGGCGAGCAAAGTGGTACGCTCGGCGGCGGGTGCGTGGAAGCGGAAGTGAAGCGACGAGCCCTCGAGATGCAGGGGAGCCGTCGCGCTGATGTGCTCCGATTCGATCTCGATCACGACTACGGCTGGGACGACGGACTCATCTGCGGCGGTCGCATGGAGGTGCTCGTGGACGACGTCTCGTCCGAGTCGGCACGCGGGTATTACCGCTGCCTTGCAGAACTTGAAATCGGTGGAGCTGGTTTCACGGAGGCGATCGTGGTCGACGCGGATCGATCGGGCCTGCCGGCGGCCGGCGCGGTTCTCTTTGACGAACGGAACGCACCTGCGGCTCGGCGGGGCGAGTGGAGTGACGCGCAAGTGGCACGCGTGCAGGAGGCTCTCCGGCCACTCGAGGATCGACCGGGACCTTATTTGTGGGAGGGCGTTTCGTTCTTGCCGATCGCCCAGCGTTGTCCGTTGCTGATTGTCGGAGGCGGACACGTAGGAGCGGCGGTTGCCGAGTTGGCCAGTCGGCTCGAGTTCGAAATCTGGGTGGCCGATGACCGAGCGGAATATGCATCGGCCGAACGCTTCCCGACGGCACGTCGGAGGATCATCGGTGACTTCGACGAGACATTGCCGGAACTCGAGCTGTCTTCCTCGACATATGCATTGATTGTGACACGCGGCCATCGTCACGATCAAACGGCCCTTTATCATCTTCTCGATCGCCCGTTGCGGTATTTGGGAATGATCGGGAGTCGTCGCAAGATCCGGTTGATTTTCGAACGACTGCGCGAAGAGGGCTGTTCTCCGGAAAGGCTAGCGCGCGTCTATGCACCCCTGGGTGTGGCGATCGGTTCGCGAACGGTTGCGGAGATCGCCGTGAGCATCTGTGCGGAGCTCGTGGCGCACCGCAACTTGCTCGGAGCGATCCCCGGCCGCGAGACTCCCAATACGGTGATTCCGTCGTAGCAGTCTACCTAGGGCGACTGAAGTTCCAGAAGCTCGAGCACGACATGTTGAAATCGATGAGGAGAAGCTCACCGTCGAATTGGTGGACGGGCGAGTGATCAGTGTGCCGTTGGTCTGGTATTCTCGTTTGTGTTATGGCACGCCCCAGGAGCGAGCTCATTTCGAGATCATTGGGGACGGCGCGATCATCCATTGGCCAGATCTGGATGAAGACTTGAGCGTGAGCGGCATTCTGGCTGGCAGGCGGTCAGGAGAAACACCTGAGTCCCTGAAGAAGTGGCTGGAAGCTCGCAGCGAACAGAAGAACACAAGCCAATAGCGTACGTGACTGGACTTGGCACTGGCCAAATGCTGATCGAAAGTTCTGGTTAACACCACAGGTGCGGGACGATGTTCCGAGGCGGTCGCAGACCAGAAACTCTTGTACTCGGTCAAGGTGCTCCGCTACAATCGTCGGTATAGAACGTAGAGTCCGGACCGTTGCGTCAGAATTCGGCGTGCCATCTGTCCGGCGCACTAACGCCGTCGCCGGACAGACAGAAGTTCGGTCCTTTGTCTCGTTCTTCCGAAACGTCATCCGAATCGTGACATTGCCTGAACGAGCCATCGGACATGCCCGTACTAGGTAATATGGAGACGAAATCCATGAGTGATCAGCAACTCCTCGAGCGTATCGTGTGTGATCCCAAGGTCATGGTCGGCAAACCAGTCATCAAAGGAACGCGGCTGACGGTCGAATACATTCTCAATCTTTTGGCCCATGGCTCCACCGCCGAGGAAATCCTTGCCGAATACAAGGACCTCACGCCAGAAGACATACGGGCATGCTTACTCTTTGCGTCGCGATCGCTGTCCAGTGCGGCGTTTATGCCATTGGTCGTGGAGTCATCATGAATGCGGTTTCTCGTTGATGAATGTTCGGGACCCGCCGTGGCTGAATGGCTGCGAGATCAGTCGTACGAAGTGTTTTCCGTTTACGAAGAAGCCCGCGGAATGGCCGATGACGATATCCTCAGCAAGGCATACGCCGAGAATTGGATCTTGATTACAAACGATAAAGATTTCGGCCAGAAAGTCTACCGCGAACAGCGGCCTCATCGCGGTGTGATCTTCCTTCGCCTTCACGACGAGCGGGCAGCATCAAAGATTGATGCAATCAAGAAACTGCTTGACGCATACGGAGACCAATTGGCAGACAGTTTTGTCGTCGTTAGTGAAATGCAGGTTCGATTCGGCCGAGCGTAACGTACCGGGCAGAGTCGCGCGATGAATGGAACTCCAAACAGCCGGATGACGTGAGAGTCGACAAGTCCGTCCTTGGCGACTCGGTTAACGCAATATATTCTGCGAGCACTTCTCGTCGGCCACAGGAGGCACACAACGCCATGCGGTCGCTCGACAAGGATGGATTCGCTGTTTTCGAAGGGATCTTGACACCGGCGGAATGCGATGACCTTGTGGCTCTCGCGGCCCCGACCAGCCACAAGATGGCTGGCTCGCGGTGTTTCCTCGATCATGATTGGTGCCGCAGCACGGCGCGACAACTACGTATGCGTCTTGCATCTGTTCTCGATGGCGTTCGCGAATCGGTGATCGTTCAATGCACGTACTTTAATAAGACGAGTACCACGAATTGGCTGGTACCCTGGCATCAAGATCGAACAATCCCAGTGAAATCGCGCGTTGATGCTCCAGAGCTGACCGGTTGGTCTCGCAAGGAAGGCATGACCTTCGTCCATGCTCCGGATGCCGTACTATCGGACATGATAGCCATCCGGCTGCACCTCGATGATTCCACACTCCTCAATGGGCCCTTGCGAGTCCTTCCAGGCTCACATCGAAAGGGCACGCTCACCGTCAACCAGATCGAGCAGGCCCGGAAGACGACCGAGGAAATCCCTTGTGTTGTGCGCAAAGGCGGCGTGGTGGCGATGCGACCACTATTGCTGCATGCATCGTCCAAGTCGTCGACGCGAGAACCACGACGTGTGTTGCATTTCCTCTTCGGACCTGCGCATCTTCCTTACGGGCTCGAATGGAGACACGCCATCTAACCGATCGCTCGGCCGCCGTGCCGGCGTTTGGGCCCATTTTCGGACAGGATCTTGGACGATGCCACTCTCGAGAATCTTTGCAATCGTCGCACTGCTGTACGGTGCGACCTTGGCGCTGGCCACCTTCATGTGGAAGCAGCCCATGTTCCGACTGTTTCAGTCCGAACAGGCTACGGGAATGGCTTTTCTTGTGGCTGCCGTTTTCTTTGCCCCGTTCGTAGTTACCTTTACCAAACTCGGCCTGAACACCGCGGAGGGCGAAGAACCATCGGCAGAAACCAAGAAACGCCTTGCCATGCTCTCGAAGGAATGTCCCATGTGGCCCGTGGCATGGTACGGCTCGATCGGATTCATTGCGCTGTCCTGGCTTGGGTCCATGATCGTCGGTGATGCCATCCATCCGTTCTTCGCATTCTCCGCTGCGGTCAGCCTGGCAAGCGGCATGTGGTTCGCGTTCGTTTATCCGACGGCCAAACGGCTGTTCGACGAGTCAGCCAAGTCGAAGTAACAGACCGGTGCACGCCGAGCCAAGATGTCGCATCCGGCTTCGGCCGACGGAAGTTGGGGCGTACCAGTCTCGTTTTGCCTCAGTTTGAACGAGACAATCAGGGACCATCGGCTACATCGCGTCGCGGGACAAGCTGGCCAGAAACAACAGGCCGCGAGGGTGCGGAGCGACGCTCCCCTTCCGTCCCATCGTACACTATGTTGGACTGGCCCAAATGCGATAAACTTTCGCAGGAGGATGCTGCGACATCTTCGCAGGACGCGCTGCCGTCACTTGCGAATACGTCCGTTCCATACTTCCAATTCCCGGTGAACCAAAACAGACCTCTGCCCTGTTCGGAATAGCCACTGCCATCACATGGCTGAGCAGGTAGCCGACGTGCCTGGTGGAAAACCGGTGGGCAGAGGACGGGTGATGGTCGTGATCTCCATTTTTGCTGAACCGAGCAGCCTCAACCGTGGGCACGGCATTCCATGGTCAAACTTGCATTAACCCCCATCCTGTTCGTGATTGCCTGCCTCTTCGCCGGCATCTACGGTGCCCTCCACAACCAGATTTCGTACACGGTCTCGCCCGAATACTTCACTCAGTTCAAGTTCCACCAATTCCATATCGACGCCAACGTCCCCGACCGCATCGGCGCGGCGATCGTCGGATGGCATGCCGCATGGTGGATGGGACTCGTCATCGGCATCTTTCTCATCCCCCTCGGGCTGTCGATCCGTGGAACCGCAAACTACTTCTGGGGCATGATTCGCGTCTTCGGTGTCGTCGCGGCCACGACACTGATCGTTGGACTCGCGGCGTTGGGACTTGCCTTTCTCATCATCGACGAAGAAATCGCCGGTGAAATCACACGATACGGAAACACAATCACGGACGATGTCGCCTTTGCCCGCGCCGGCACGATGCACGACTTCAGCTACCTTGGCGGCCTGATCGGCATCGTCACCGGAGCGCTGGACATCCGCCGGCAATGTCGAAAGCAGAGGTCTTCCGCTTCAGCGCCGTCGTAGTCTGCCCGGTCTGCCCGCACTATGGGCCCCGGTCAATCCGCTGGTCTTCCACTTGCGATCTGTCTTGATCCAGGAAAACGGCCACCGCTCGCCGTTAACGACGACGAAGCATTCCGGATACCATCCATGACAGCCTGTTTCGGCTCCAAGACGAAGTCGTGTCCTCGGCACCGCGAGACTTGCGGCCCATCAGGATATCGGCATGTGTGTACCTTTCGATCTTGCTCCGACAGCTCGACTGCCCCATATCCACATGGTGGGGACGGTCGTCCGTCGGTTTCTCATCAGCTATCCGGTGGCGCCTGAGGTCCTTTCCGAGCACGTGCCGCCGGGAGCCGAATTGGCAGCGCACGAAGGGCTGGCGTGGGTGTCCGCCTGCTTTGTGCAAGTAGACCACATGCGCCCCAACATTTTCCCCAAGTTCGCGGGGATGAGCTTCCAATACCTGATTCATCGCACGCGAGCTCGCTTACCCTTCCCGGACGGAAAGCTGCGCGAGGCTGTTCTCGTGCTGGAGCCGAACATCAATCGGCCGCTCTTGCGTTCGTTGGGCTCGCTTCTGACGGGTTTCGGGTTTCGGACGCGTGCCATCGAGTTCACGGAAGAGGATGAACACTGGCGAATCCGAATGGCGTCGAACGACGAACTGTTGTACGATGCGACCATCGGAACATCAAGTTGCTCCGAATCCATTCCCGCGGGCTCGAGGTTTCCCACGATCCAAGAAGCGGAAGCGTTCCTTCTCGGCGTCTCCTTTGGCGGCTGGTGGGTCCGAGGCCGGCGGCGTCTGAATCTGTTGCCTGAGACTCATGATCGGTGGACCACACGAGAGTGCACGTGCGTGACGCACAAGAACCGGTTTCTCGAGGCACTTGGCGTAGACGGTACGAACGCGGATCACGTGCTCACCATGACCCACGTCCCGCACTACTTCGGAGTCACTCCGATGAAGACGGTTTTCGGTTGAACGAACCCCACGCAACAAGCTCTCTCAGGCGGCGGTGCGATGTCGGTGCGGCCGCCACCATCGCTCTCCCGCGGACTTGATTGCAACACTCCATTGGGCCGAAAGAGTGGTGTGAAGCATCAGCCAACGTCGATAGCTGGCTTATACGACTGCAAGTCCGTGTATGCACTTAGTCCGGCCTTTCAAATCGGCATTTTCTTGACGATTCGCCCACTGAGCGATATGCTGAGTTCAAGGTACGGTGACGCACCCCAACGTTGGAAAACGACTCGCTTGTGTAGACGGGTTCGTCGAAACACCACTTGGCGTCATTACCGCCGCTTGGTGGCGGTTCGTCCTATTCCCGTGGATCATCCCATGAGATGTCTTATCGTCATGCTTCTGTGGGGCCTGCTGGCGGTATCGCCGTCGGTAGCGCAAGACCTTCGTGAACCGGTGCGTCGGGGCGACATCGAAAGGGTCAAGAAGCTGCTCGCCAGTGGAGCGGACGTCAACGAGTCGTACGAGAACCAGATTACTCCGATCTTCGCGGCCAACACCCCGGAAATGGTAAAGCTGTTGGTAGCTCATGGTGCGAAGCTTGAACTGAGATCCGCGGCATCATGCCAGTCGCCCATCGAATGCGCGGCAGAGAACTATTACCGCCGCAAGGACGAACGCCCCAAATGGAAACAAATCGTCCAGATACTCCGCGACGCCGGCGCGAAGTACACGATCGATACGGCGATCTACATGAACGATATCGAGTTCATCAAGAAGGAGCTTGCCTCGGACGACTCATGGGTCAACAAGACACAAGGATCAGGCACCGTGCCGCTCCAGTTGGCAGCGCGCATCGGTCGCGTCGAAATCTGCAAACTGCTACTCGAACACGACGCCGACCCTGACTCATTTGCTTCGGGCTACGGGTGGCCGATTATCTGTCAAGCGGTGGATCATCCAGAAGTTGTGAAGTTGCTGATCCAAAACCACGCGAATTTGAAACGGCGAATCACATGGTGGGGAGGAAGCTCGGGCATTCGGATCGTCGGAGACGAGGCTACGGCCCTTCATTACGCGGTCGGCGCTGGCAATCTCGAATCGGTAAAGCTGCTCGTCGAGGCTGGGCTCGATCCTAGCGCCACGGATAACCAAGGTCAAACGCCACTCCATATTGCCATTCGGTGTGAGCGGTGGTGGCACATCTACGGCCGTGACACTTCCAACTATCTTGCCATTGTCGAGTACCTATTGGACAACGATGCTTCCGTTTACCTCAAGGATCGACAGGGAACGACGCCGTTGAAACTTGCGAGGAAACTCAAGAGTCCTCAAGCGATCCGTAGCGCCTTACGAAAAAAACAGCGAGAATTGCGTGACGAGCTCCCGTAATGACGGCGGCGACTCCATCGACTGCAACAAGGCCTCCGCGTGGTGCTTCAACAGACCGAGCACCGGCGAATCACAATAGATCGACCGGCTCGATTTCTCGGCGGAAGCGCCGGATCGTCTCATGCGGCGTCAAGTTGAAGACGATGCGGCCGTTGGTGTGCCAGTCGTGACCGTCGAAATGAAAGACGGCCGTTGCCGCTCGAAGTCGCCCCACCGCCTCCACCTCTTCCATGCCGCCACCCGGTTCCGCTTCGAACCGAATCGTCACGGCGACAAAAGCCTGCAAATGCCCCGTCTGGCGGTCGCGTGCAAACGCCACTTCGTCGCCGAAGTCGCAGTCGGCCCAAATGAGGCCTCGAGGCGTCCCCAGCGCCGAGGCCCGCGCCAAACAATGCGCTTCCAGATGCTCACGACGACGGCGGAACAACTGCTTCGCCTTTTCACATTCGATCGCCCGATCCACTCGCCGCCGCTGAACTCGCCTCTGCCAGACGGCCCAGCCGACCAACCCCGCCACCGCGGCGATCCCGCCGATCCACGCCAGCCACATCCTACTCGCAGCCTCCCCGAAAAGCGCCCCTCGAGGCACAGACGCCGTTGTTCTCCCCCATCGATTGTAAGCATTTCCAAGGTTGTGAAAACCCTCTAGACGAGCCGTCCGCCTACCGGTTTCCCGCAAACTCGCCGTCGACCAATCGTGCGAAGTGCAACTCTTCCAGCAAGGGCCCAGTTTCCCGAAAGTCAATGGCGTTTCTGGGGTTTAGTCCGTTCAACCGGCGCGCCACTGCGCGATCCAGTAGAGCAAACCTGCCAGCGCCGCGCCGGCAAGGACCGCCAGGGCGATCTTGACCCAACTGTAAGGCCGCTCACCCACGATCTTGCCGGTGCTGCCGTTGACGAGCACCTGGTAGGGTTTTCCACGGAACCGGTAAACCAACATCCACACCGGCAGCAAAACCTGCTTGTAGGTGATGGCGTCGTACTGTGTCGAAATCGAATCGATGCGCTGCCGATCTCCTCCGATCCGCCGACGCACATCCCGTTCGATCATCGCCTCCATCCGCTGACGCGCCTCGAGGAACCCCTGCTCGAGGTCGACGTCGTAGACTCGAGCGTAGAAGCCGGCGATCGCTTCCTGGGTGAATGGGATGCATTGTTGGAGACGCCACGGGGCGAGTGCGTCGAGGTCGCGGCGCGAGACTCCGGTCGAAGCGGGAACGAGGACGTCGTCGAAAAAACGCTGGAACGAGCCGCTCGCCGGATACCACCGCGTTCGAGTCACCGTGTGCCGGTTCTTCCCGCTTCCGACCACCACGGTATAGTCCTCTCCACGCTGGCCGACATACCGCGTGAATGTCATCGAGTCGAAGGTCCAAAACGGAAGATAGACACCTTCGAACTCCGTGCGCACTCGGTGCTTCTTGAAGGCGTTGGGGGCGAACCAGCGTGAGCGGATCCAGGCGCGCAGTCGCTGCCGCGCCGACTGGCGATCGACTTGAAAGGGCAAGACGGCGTCGAACGGAATCCTCTGCTCCGCCTCGACCACGTCGTCCCGCTGAAGTGGAGACCCGCAGTAGGGACAGGTTGTGCTGATGAGCGTCCCTTCGAACTGCACGACGGCTCCGCACGAGCTGCAATGCACTTCGTGAGCATCACTGCTGAGTGGCGCGGCTCCGGAAACCCGCCGCTCGCGGAGCTTTTCCAGCATGGCCAGGAAATCCTGTTCACGGATTTCCTTGCCGTCCTCCACGGTCAGAGCCTTCTTGAACCCGCAGTAAGGGCACTTGAGCTCTTGCTGGCCGATGTGGAACACGAGGTCCGCACCGCAACCTTCGCACGGGAAGACGCGTCCCTTCCCCTCGTCGATCGCTTCTCCCGAAGCGGCCGCGTCGACCTGGGAAGGGTCCACGCGGTCTGGCTCGACCGGCGGTTCCTGCGACATCAGGCGAGCGACTCCAGACTAGGCCGGGGGTGGCGGAGGAGGGACCGTTCCGAGGGCCGCACTCAGTTGCGGAACTTGAGCGGCAGGCAGCCATTGAGCCATGCCGGCCGTCCACACATACGGGTTCGCACCGTACTGGCCTGATGCGATCCCTTGAGCCAACTGACGCACGTCCATCGGTCCAACCGGCTGTCCGTTTACGGAAACGTACCACGTCGCTCCGGTCGGAGGCGGTGGCGGTGCGGCTCCTACATTCGCGCCACCCTGGATCATCTGGTTGGCCATCGCGAACCCCATGCCCAACCCCATTCCCTCGGCAGCGCCGCCTCCGGCGGGGTTCTCCGCCGCCGCCATCATCGCCTGCCCCATTTGGTACTGCTGGAAGCGTCCCATGTCGCCAATCACTCCCATGCTCGAACGGGTATCGAGCGCCTTTTCGACCGCCTCGGGGAACGAAACATTCACAATGAACAACTGAGGCACTTCCAGTCCGTACTCGTCGTCGATGCGCTCGCAGACGACTTTCCGCAGGTCCTCGGCCATCTCCCGGTATTTCGCGGCCAGATCGAGTGCGGCGATCTGCTGGGTCCCGATCCAGTCGGCGAACGCTTCCACGATGATCGACCGCATCAACTCGGTCACTTCGTCGGTTTCGAACGTGCCGTCGGTTCCGACGAGTTCCCGCAGAAGAGCTTGAGGATCGATCGCCTTGAGGGCATACGTCCCGAAGGCACGCAGCCGGATGGGCCCGAAGTCGGGGTCACGGAGCATGATTGGATTGGGCGTTCCCCACTTCAGATCCGTAATTTGACGCGTCGACACGAAGTAGACCTCGGCCTTGAACGGACTGTCAAAGCCGTGTTTCCAACCGGCAAGTGTACTCAAGATGGGAAGATTGTCTGTCGTCAACGTATAATGGCCCGGTTCGAACACGTCAGCAATCTCGCCTCGATGAACGAAGATCGCTTGCTGTCCCGGGCGGACGATCAACTGCGCTCCATTCTTGATCTGGTTGTGGTAGCGGGGAAACCGCCATACGAGCGTTCGTTGCGTATCATCGATCCACTCGATGATGTCGATCAATTCGCCCCGCAGTTTGTCCAACAATCCCATCGACCAAGGCTCCCTGAGTGGAAGGAAGAGAAGCAGCGGACGTCACGGCTCCAGTGACTGAACTGGACTCCATCGGCGTGATGAACGACCAGGCGCTAGGTCAAGATGACCCATGCGCACCCTCGGATTCACGTCGCTCATTGTCGCCGTCCGATCGGTAACCAGCAAGTGGACGTCCCGACGGACCCACTCGATCCTGTGGTGGACGTCCCATACTATGGATACTTATGGGAAAGACTCTCCGTTTCGACTGTCCCCATTGCCGGCACGCCATCGAAGTCGGCATCTCACTCGCAGGGACTCAGGTCCGCTGCCCCCATTGCCGAGAAGCAACCCTTGTCCCCACTCCGCCATCGGACGACTCCGCCGCAGTCAGTTCCGTCGCGGCGGACAAGCCAATGGAGGCTCAATCGGAACCCGCGCCGGGGGAAAAGGAGCCGGCACGAGAGGAAGAACCCCAATGGGAAGTTCGCGTTCCCGAAGATGGCCTCCAGTTCGGACCGGTGCCCGAGTCCACGCTTCATGAGTGGCTCATGGAGGGAAGAATCGACGCTCAGTGTCTGCTGCGCAGGCAAGGTGAGGCAACTTGGCACGCAGCCGGGGAACTCTACCCCGTTCTCGCTGCATCGGATCCCGAGCCGGAGCGGCCCGCCGCGAACGCGCCCGCCTTAGAGCCCGAACCCCCGGCGGGACTCTTCGTGTTGTTGCTCGTCATCGCCGGCTGGGCTTTGCTCTGCCCGTTTCTCACGGTGATCGGGTGGTTGGCTGCGCGCGAGGATCTGGCCGAGGTGGCTGCCGGGCGACGACGATCGGACCAGCGTTCTTGGAGTCTCGCCGCCATCCGTCTGGCTCAGTGGCAACTTTTCGTCGTCGTGGTTCTCCTTCTGGCCGTTTTCGTGTGGAAAGTCTTCGAAGCCCTGCTGGTCTAGCGATGTATGGAGAGTCGGGGCCTACTTGCTACGGGCAAGGTTTCGGAGCGTCTCGAGATTGACCACGTCCCATGGCTGCCCTGTCTCCGGGTCGGTCGACTTGGGCGTCTCCAAGTACATGGGAATCCGCCGCAGCCGGCGGTGACGCATGATGCGGCGAAATCCGTCGACACCGATTTCTCCATGCCCGATGTGAGCGTGCCGGTCGACGCGACTCCCCAATGGCTTGAGGCTGTCGTTCATATGCAAAGCGGCGATGCGTTCCCATCCCAGAACCGACTCGAGTGCCTCCACTGTGCTTCGAAAACCCGAAGGTGTCCTCCAGTCGTAGCCAGCCGCAAAGGCATGGCACGTGTCGATGCAGACGCCGACCCGCTCCGGCTCGCGACACAAGTCGATCACTCGTGCAAGCTGTTCGAAGCACCAGCCCAACGTCGTACCCTGCCCTGCCGTGTTCTCGAGCAGAATCTGCGCCTGGCACCGAGGCAACCTCCGGTGAATCCGGTCGATCGCCCAAGCGATCTTGCGTATCCCTCGAGCCTCGCTGCTCGTCGTGTACGCTCCCGGATGAACGACGACATGCGCTATCCCCAGACGCTCGGCACGTTCCAGCTCGACGACCATTGCATCGATCGACTTGAGCCACAAGGCGCGATCGGGAGCCGCCAGATTGATCAGGTAGGAAGCGTGCGACAGCGGAGCTTGAATCTCAAGCCGCTTCAAGGCGTCCCGAAAAAGCGACACGTCCGTGTCACTAATCGGCTTGGCTCGCCATTGGTTGTTGTTTTTCGTGAAGAGCTGCACACAGTCGCAACCGACCTCCGCAGCCGCTTCGACTGCCTTGTAGTAGCCGCCCGCAATCGACATGTGAGCTCCGATCAACGGCATGGGCACGCCTTTCTCTTCTAGACTTTGGGGGTGATGAAACACAGAGTCACAGAGGGCACGGAGCCTTGCAAAAAGATTCCCCCTTTTTCGTCACGAGTCGTCTTCGCCATCGTCGGCCTCCAGCAATCGGACGTAGACTCGATCGGTCTGGGCGTGGGTCAGCCCGAGTCGCCGGCCATCCTCGAGTTCCACGTTCCACTGCTTGCCCTCTTCGGTTCGTGCTCGCACCGTTACGCGATCGCCCACTCGCAACTGCTCCGCCAATTCACGATCGTCGACGCGAACGATCACTGCCCGGTGGCCATCGCGGAGCATGGCCAGCGGTACGTCGGCTCCGGGAACCAGGTGAACAAAGTCCTCGGGAATCTCCGACCCGTGCGGATCGTGCAATGGATGGCCCATGCGATCGTCGAGGTAGTCGACCGCCTGCTCGTCGTGAATGTGTTCCATGGCATCAGCTCGGTCATGCAGCTCCCGCTGAGGCGTGCCGACCGACGCGAGGTATGTCTCCCAAAGGCGGTGAGCACGCTGAAGACGTCGAGCGTACTGGCGGCCGTCTGCCGTCAGTTGCACGCGGTCATCGTGACGTTCCAGCAAGTGGTCGCGCACCAGTCGCTGAACGACCCGCGTCAAGCGTTCCGGCGTCGTGCCCACGTAGCCAGCCAGTTCGCCGAGGGAGAGAGATGAACGCCCCGACTTAAGTACACTCCGTAGGACGTCCTCGACAAACGTCTGCGGAATCATCCGTCTGCGCCGCAGCCAGTCGGCCAGCACCCCATATCGCGGAGCTACCAGCAGCACCAGGAAAAACTGCGCAGCTCCCGTTACGACGACCGCCGAACCGGGAGCCACGTTGACCGCCTCAGCCCACATATAGCCGACGATGAAGCTGGTCCATCCGAAAAAAGCACTCCAGGCAAGCATGCGCGGCAGCCGATCGCACAGGAGATAGGCGGTCGCCGCGGGAATAATCAACAAGCCGACGACCAGAATCACGCCCACGACGTTCACGCCACTGACGACGACGAAGGAAGTGCATGCCGTTAAGAGATAGTCGAACGCCAGGACAGGGATTCCGATCGAGGCCGCCAACACGCGGTCGAAGGCCGCCAGTTGCAGCGATCGGAAAAAGAGAACGTAGACCGACAACACGAAAACAGTAACGACCGCCATCGCCCACAGATCGGCCATGCGCACCGCCAAAAGCTGGCCGGTCAGAAAATGAACGACGTCGATGTGGACGTGGCGGCTGAAGAACGACAGGAGCACGCCTCCCAGAGCAAAGACGCCCGTATAAGTGATCCCGATCACCGTGTCCTCTTTGATGCGGCTGACGCGCGACACCCATCCGACGACGACGACCGTAAACAGGGCGGCAAAGACCGAGCCGACGAGCATGGCGGGGGCATACGCTTGACTGCCGAACAGCAGCTTCATCACGAGGAACCCTCCGACGACTCCCGCCAGCATCGCGTGCGCCAGCGCGTCGGCGAGAAACGCCATGCGCCGCAGAATGATCCAGCAGCCAGTGACGCCGCAAGCGGTCGACACGAGTGTGCCGACGAGCAGCGCCTTGAGGACGTGCGGATTCGTTCGCTGTAGTTCGATCAACCAGTCGACCATGCCACCGTGGATTGCCTGGGTGCCCCGCTTTCCATCATGACGAGCTTCCGTCACTTCCTTCCAGTACCTGGGCGAAAATCCGCAGTCGTCCTTCGTAGACCTGAGTCAATAAGTCGGCACGGAGCACGTCTCTCGGCTCGCCATACGCATAGACTCGCTGCTTGAGCAACAAGAGCCGATCGAAGTACTCGGCGGCCGTCGCCAAGTCATGGTGCACGACGACGAGTGTCCTTCCCGTCGAACGGGTCTCCCGCAGAACGTCGAGAATCGCTCCTTCGGTCGCCGCATCCACGCCCGCGAACGGCT
>WFWZ01000353.1 GCA_015490875.1 Planctomycetaceae bacterium | reverse complement strand
GGTACGGGGTCGTCTCCTTCAATGCCGATGGTCTCGAGGATAGACAACCAGTCCCTCGGATGTGTCCGCAGCAGTCGCCGCCAGACGTCTGGGTCGCGCTTTTCTACCCATTTCAGTTGAAGAAGATCGCCTACGTTGCGGGAGAGAGCGTTCCGCAGCCGTTCAATACCTTTTCGCCGGTAAACGCTTTGGCGGATGAGAGCGAGCATGACCCACGGATCGTTGAGCCCGCGACTCATTGCCCCATGAGTCAGGAACACGATCGACTTTCTCCGAGAGGGCGGGTCATCCAACAACTTGAGGAACTCGACGGCCCGTTCCGCCCGGCCGCACTTGACGTGCTTTGCGAAATCACTCGGCAAGCACTTTTCACGAAATAGAGCGAAATCAGCCGGCCATTTTTCTCGCAGCGACGACGGAACCATTACGACGACAGGCCGCTTGCCGCGGTTCTGAAGAGCGACGGACACGGCCACGGCCAACGCAACGAACGTTTTTCCCATGCCGACTTCGTCGGCAAGGATCACCCCAGGCTGCTCCACCAGACGCCTTAGGATCTCGCGAGCCGTCTTTTCCTGGCGATGAGCATCTTCCGGTTCAATGCGACCTTCCACATGGAGTCGAATCCGATCGCAAAATGGATACAGAGGTTCCATCACGATATCGCTTCAAAAACTGACTGCACGTATTCCCTGAGGTTCTGCGGGCTGTCCGAACTAAGCGGCGGAATGAACGCCCGTAATTCTGAGATTACTTTTCGGATTTCTTTTTGGTGTTCGTCAGGGGGAAGGCATCCTGGTGTCGGTTCCGGTCGCACTCGGGCTAACACGAGCGCAAGCTCGGAAATCAAAAAGGCCTGTTCTTCGACCGACTTGGATTCCCTTTTCAGGGCCTTGGCCAAGGCCCTGACGCCGACCGGCCCTCGCAATCGCCAGCGAAGAAACTCAAGTGTTGCCACTGGCCTTTCCAACCGAGTCCGCAAGGCGTTCAGCGCCCCTGATACTCGGCGAGTCCGCTGAAGCAGGAACTGACTCGTGTCGACACGTTTGTGCGGATCGACGACAAGAGCCTCGTCTGGCTTCTCTCCCCACTTGTGTCGGTTTCGCAAGTAGTCTTGCAACACCCGGTGGAGCGGTCTGGCCGAGCTGAGAATGTGGATCAACATATCAAGAGGCAGATCCTTGAGTTCCTCTGGAGGCGGAAGGGCCTCGCCGCTGGACACGTTCACCGGCCACCATGCGGCTCCTGAGCTGTTTTGCCAACGCACCCAAAAGCCCGACGGGGGACGGTCATGTGTCCACGGAACGTAACAAATCTTGGGGCGTCCAAGGCGAATCCATTCGTGTTCCCCAAAGAACCTTTGTTCGTCTCCTTCTTTCAGGAGTTCCCACTGTGCCGGAGGATCACCAGCGAACGAAAAAGTGATACTTGCCTGCAACGTCTCGTCGCAGCAATAGGTCGCGTCACCGAATCCTGACGGCAGTGTCAGTTCCTCGCCAACATCATCTTCTCCTTGGCTTGACCTAGGTTGCCAACGCAGATCTAGGCCCCTATCGACGTGCTCGCCATCGGGAAACGTCATCTCGAGCAGCTTCTTGAGATCTTCGTGCCGACGAGAATCGACAAGGTACAACCAATTCGCCTCAAAGTTCTTCACGTTACCAAGGCCGGTCCCCGCACTTGTGAAATTGCTCGAGCCGATCAAGTAGGCGATCGCTCGAGAGTTCTCGATCCAAATGCCTTTTGCGTGTAGTGGGCGCCCTTCAGGTAGCTTCACCCAGTAAAACTCCGTGCTCACACTGGAGCGTCCCGGGGGCATTTCAGTCAGGAGAGACTCCGGGGCGTGAAGAAAAACAGCCTCTTCTCCGGGTACACTTTCCGCGGTAACGTAGAAATGAACGGATGCCGTGCCACGCTGGCGCAACAGCGTCCACAACTTCTGCGCCGGCAAGTTTCGTTCATCGGGGACATCGAAGAATGGACTGACGACGTAGGCGGTGTCCGGCGGCGAACCGTCCGACCAGGTCGCGCGGAGCTGATCGAAGATGTTCTCGTACCCCGGACCGGAAAAGACCGGCCGCACACGTACTCCCTGCCGCCGCGCCCGATCGTCGGTGGTTCCCCATGTCGAACACTCCGTGGATACTCGCTCGAGGAGGCCGTTCCATCGTTGAACAGCGGGTGAAGGCGGCGCGCTGCGTGCATTGGACGCAGCCACTTTGCGGAGAAATGCAATCGTCTCCCGTAAACAGGAGAGAGGGGCCTGACTCTCCTCATGAAAATCTACAACTCCGAATACTTCGAGGTTGCGGCGATACCCGTCCTCCGTAAGGTTTGCCGAGCTGACAATCAAACGAACCAGTTGTGACCAGTAGAGGAGGCTGACTTTCGCATGCAGCAATCCACGTGGTAGTCGGGCCGGGATCAAATCCCATCGCAGGCTGCGACCACCGCGGCAGTGATGCTGGTCGACGAGTGCGGCGGCGCAGGTGACCTGAGCCAGTTTTTCCTCACGCTCGATGAGGTAGACAGGACCATCCTCGGTTGGGTCGCTTTCCATGTGCAGAAAACGGGTTAAGCACTCCTCTTCAAAGAAGATGGGCGAAAACGTAAAACTCGTGGCCACACATCCGATCGGATCACCGGCGTCCTCAGGTGGAGTCCAGGCATCAAGCAGCTTGCCGTAACCACCATCGTCTTTTCGCTTTGGTCTCGCCATTTCTACTCCACCAGGTGCAGGTCTCTTGCGAATGACCAAAGCGACTTCGTTCGATACGTGTGCACATACGAGTCGTCATGGCGCCCACCCGAGTCCCGAAGGTAGGCGGTTCGGATCAAGTAGGAGCCGTCGTCAAAACGTTCGAGCCACGGTGCTTTTCCAGCGGGCGGTTTGAGCGACTGGACTCGGCGATGATGCTCTAACAGTCGTTCGACCCACTCGAGCGGTGACACCTTTTCGGCAAGATTACCGAACAGCTCGTGAAATCGCATGGCTTCTCCGAACGGTGAAATTCGGTCGGCAACCTCAGAAAAGATCGACGGGATCTTTGCTGCCGCGCGCTGGACGCCTTCTAGCTGCACAAACGCTGACGGTTGTACTCGCTTTCGATGCTTCGATAGGTGGAAAAGGCAATCGTCAAATGCGTCCTGGAGGAGGCGACTGAATTGTTCATAGGCGTCGATCGCTCGAAGAAGATCCCGGAGCTCACCATCGGAATTGGAAAGCAGCAGCTCATGAAAACGTCGTTCCGAGTAGGTTTCTGCATTTACTTGCTCAGCCCACAACACACGGCCGTCGTCGCTAAGTAGTGCGCTCATCACCTCGCGACGGTAGCCTGTAGCACTGTGTAACAAAGCTCTCTTGATCACCTGAACTTCGCGTCCGCCGGCTTCGTAGATTCCCAAGTGATCCCCGAAGAAGTTCCAGCCGGACCAGCCGGCCTTTCGGGCGACCGCCCCCTTCTCAAGTCCATCGCGTACAGCGTCCAGCAACCGATGGCGAACGACTTTGCCGGGACCATCTCCCGACCCGGTAAAACCGTGGAGCTCTTGATCTCTTTCCCATGCGTTGAGCAGGTCGTAGCCAGTGCTTCCGAGGTGGTTTGCCAGATCGACATTCGTGTCCCGAGCAAGGGCGCGGTAAACACCGTGAAAACCGAACACCGTGGGAGTTTTCAGGTATCGCCTGGCACAAAGCGGTACGCCATCCTGGATCGCATTCCGAGCCTTGTTCTGTCCGGGAAGTCCACGAAGCAAGTCAGGATCTTTCATGGTTCGGACTAGTCCCTCGACGACGTACCATTCAAAGACTTGCCACGGCT
>WFWZ01000352.1 GCA_015490875.1 Planctomycetaceae bacterium | reverse complement strand
GTCTGGTGGTGCAGGCCAAGGTGACCCAGGCGACGGGCAAGGCCGAACGGGAAGCTGCCGTTGACCTTGTGGATGCGCTCGGCGGGAGCCGTCGACTCACGCTGCTGGGCGCGGACAAGAACTACGACACGCGGGGCTTCGTGGAAGAGATGCGGGCGCGGAATGTGACGCCCCACGTGGCCCAAAACGACACGAACCGTTCGTCGGCCATCGACGAGCGCACCACCCGCCATGAGGGATACCGCGTTAGCCAGACGAAGCGCAAGCGAGTTGAGGAATGCTTTGGCTGGCTGAAGACGATTGGCGGCTTGCGCAAGAATCCATTTGTGGGTCGCGAGAAGCTGGATTTTCAGTTTGTCCTGACTTTTGCGGCTTACAACCTGGTGCGGATGCGCAATCTGGGGGTGGTGCCGTGTTGAGGCATGCGCATTCCAGGGGTTGGTGTCTCCGGACACCCCTGAATAGACGCAAATCCATCGAAATGGACGGAAAAACCCTGCCAGGAGTAATGTCACGTTGCTGATTCTCCTTCAGATTGGCATCAATAGCGTCGAATCCATGGCAATTTCAACAGCCTGCTAGTCTTGGTGATGGATTCAGGCGGCGGCCAGCGAAGTTGTTTCATGGTCGAGGAGGTTTTGGGGTAAGTTGTCAAAACAAATGAGGGTGAAAGACCCAGATTAGTCAGAAGCAGTCGGGTAGCCGGCTGAGTCACTTGGCTATGTAGGGGACCCACAGGCAGTCGTAGATTAGTTTGTCAGTACCGGTACCGATGGATGTGCGAAGATGCCGAAAATGGCCAGAGGTTTTTGTATATTTCAATGCTGCATTCTTCGGTGGTAGCGCATATATGATATGACTAACTGGCGGGACGCTAAGCAGAAGGAGATCGTCGGATATGGCACTGTACGTATTTATCACCAAAAGGTGTATGGATGATGCCCGTGATCATGCGCTATCGGATAAGCTCGATCGCTTCAAGAAGCAGGTCGAAGAATCGCAAAGCACCAGCCAGTTCGATCCGTTCCCTCCACCATATCTTGTCAAGAAGAAACTAGGAGGACGCCAAGGCCGGCTGATTGCTGAACTCCGAATGCAGGGCGAGCATGCGGTGATTGTGTTCCTTGCCATAATGATTCGAGGCGATAAAGCATATGAGAACCAGTTCAGCGTCGATCCAGTTGGCTACGGTAAGCAGCACTTTCGTGATTTGGTTTCTGATGACGAACTAGCCGAATACATCCAGGAACGCACGAGAGTCGAGCCACCACCAGCCAAGCCAGAGCCGAACGACGAGGAAAATGAATTTCTCTATAACGTATTCGCACATCGTCAGGACGTGGCGAATGAGGACATGGTTTACGAAACAACGGAGTGGAAGGAGGCCGTTGCGGAGGATAGAGTCGCCAACCAACTTGTTCGCTTCTCCGAACCGTGCCTCGAAGCGCTCTCACGGGAGCCAGGCGTTTATTTTCTAGAAATTCCCGGCAAGAGTGGATGGGGCTTGTGGGTTTGCCGGGGCGAGCGCTACTTGCTACTCATCATCCCCGTTACAGATACTACAGGTGGTGAAGCTGAACGGGTCGTGAATCGATACCGGGACAAATTGGGAAGCAATAACCAGGCGGAGATCATCCGATCAAGCCGGAGAGCGTATCCGGCATACATGCTTGCGGACGAAGATACTTGGGTCGAAATAGAGAAGGAACCCGTGGCCAATATGGCGCTCTCACCCGAGGAATCTCAGGTATTGGTTAGCGCGCGTGAGAAGGAAGGTGGATTTCCTCTTTTCGTGAATGGCCGTGCCGGTAGCGGCAAATCTACTATCCTGCAATACCTCTTTGCCGATCTGCTGTATTATTACTTGACTTCCCCAGCGACCCAGACGATGGCGCCGCCCGTTTACTTGACTGCCAATGGCGAACTGCTGCGAGTCGCTCGAAGCTTTATCGAGCGGATCTTGCTAAATGAGGCAGAATTCCGGGAATCAGGAATAGCGAATCTGGTCGAGGAGAACCGCGAGATTCTCGATGAGGCGTTTCGGGAATTTCAACCTCACCTTCTGTCAATGATCGATTCACGGACTAGGCTCGAGCGATTCTCTCTGGCCAAACGGGTGGATTACTCGCGGTTCCGCAAGCTCTGGTTGGACTGGTTCGGAAAGGATCGCGCGGCTTCGCGGGAATTTGGCCCGGACATTTCCTGGCATGTTATCCGTAGTTACATAAAGGGGATGCTTTCGGAAACCCTAATGGATCCGGACGAGTATGAGCAATTGCCGGACAACCAGATCACGGTGACACGGCAGACATTCCAATCTGTTTTCGAGCGAGTGTGGGAAGGGCGCTACTTGAAGATTGCGGAAGCTCAGGGGCTATGGGACGATCAGGACTTGGCCAGATTTATACTTGAAAATGACTTGGCAAAACCTACTAATCCATCCGTATTTTGTGATGAAGCACAGGATTTTACTCGGATCGAGCTCGAACTTCTGTTGCGCCTCAATTTATTCTCTAATCGAGCAGTACCGTCGCATGCATTAAGCCGGGTGCCTTTTGCCTTCGCTGGTGACCAGTTCCAAACCCTGAATCCCACTGGTTTCCGCTGGGATGCCATCAAGGCGTCCTTCGTTGAGAAGTTCATCCACGCGCTAGATCCGACGGGACACTCGGGTCGAACGGAGCTTAACTATCGGGAACTGAACTACAATTATCGTTCTACGCCGCCCATCGTCCGGTTTAGTAATAGTGTTCAGGCATTAAGGGCAGCGCTCTTCAAAATGCCGGAACTCCGTCCACAAATCCCGTGGGCGCCGCCTCAAGGTGCATTTCCCGTAGTCTGGTTTGATTCGGCGGACGCATCATTTTGGAAGAAGTTCAAGGAGGCTGGGTCATTCGTCGTCATTGTTCCCTGTAACGAGGGGGAGGAGGCACAGTACGTGCAGGCGGATCCCATTTTACGCCAACATATACGCATTGAAGATGGAATTCCGCAGAACGTTTTAAGCGCTGCGAGAGCAAAGGGTAGAGAGTATCAGGTCGTCGTTGTTTACGGATTCGGGGCAGAGGCGCCGGAGACTCTCATGGAATCACTCGACACAGACCAAGGTAAGGACGAAACGACACAGGACCAATTGCTTCCCCACCAATATTTCATTAACCGCCTCTACGTGGCAGTCAGCCGTCCCAAGCAGAGGCTGATAATCGTTGACAACGAGTCTGGTATCAGTGGTCTCTGGGACTTTGTAAGTCGAGAAGAGGTGTCGAAGCGGATCCTCGATATTGCTAACAGTGGCCGTGCTGTATGGAGTGCAGATCCTGAAGATGCAAGATCCCCGGCAGTCGAGGGAATGACTATGGGGAAAGCTGAGGACCTAACTCGAGAAAGCGCGGGTGACCCGATTGACAACGCAAAGACTTTTGAGGAGGACGGTAAGGCTAGGAAGGATTCGTTCCTTCTCCGGCAAGCGGCCCTCGCTTACCGTAGCGCCGGTGAAAGGGTGAAGGCGACTGAGTGTCGGGCGCGTGCATTGGACTTAGAGGGGGAGTATCTCGAAGCTGCACAGGCGTATATTGAGGCCGGGTTCCTAGTGCCTGAGGCGGTACGGTGCTATTGGAAGTCTGGCATGAGAGGTTGGAAGCAGCTGGTCGATCTGGGTAAGGCACATTCGAATGTGGCAAGGGAGACTGAGTTCAAGTACGCATGGGCAATTATTGGTGATGGTGGTTTGTCACCTGACCGAGGGATTGAACTTCTGGAAGAAGTAGCAGACCGTCTATCCGATGCTGCGTTTGCGCTTTATGTGGCATCAGAAAACGCATGGCATGAAGGTATCAACGCGATCGTGGATAGTATCCGAAAGGAAAGCCATTCAGCTCCGGTATTGCAGTTGGAACAAGTGCTCGAAAAGTTGGAAGCGGGCGGTGTTGCGCAGCCGAATCGGAAGATGGCAGAGATACATTTCTTGGCAGGAAACCTGAAGAAGGCGGTGCATCGATGGGAGAAAGCCGGGGAAACTAACTCTAGCGATTATAAAAAGGCAAAGGCAGCGATCGAGCCATATCCAAGCAAACTCGCTGCACTGATGAAGGCGGAGGCGATCGACGAAGTCATCCATGAATTTGAAAATCATCCGGATACGCCCCTTGAGCCTCTCTCTCTTTGGAGCGTTGTCTCGGCGGCCTATATGCAGCGGAATCAATTTGACGAGGCATTCGATGCTGCCTGGGAGGCGAAGGATACGGCTGCGATGCGAGCAATTGCGGCTCAGGGAGCATCGGAAGGCATTGAACCTGCTGCAATTCGTGCGCTGCATGGCTGTATAATCGCGATGGTAGAGATCGAGGAATGGGAGCCACTCGTCAAGCTTGCTTCGACCGGTGATTTCTTTCCAGATTCTCAACTGGCGGATGGCACTGCCCATGAGCTGGCAGAAAGCCAGGCAGAAGCCCTTCAATGCACCCTTGTCCGAGCATTGGCGAGGTCGGAGAAGTTGACAGAGCTGCCGGGACATCTTCAACGGCAGTTCAACGACTTTTTCCGCCGTTTCCTTCGAGTGAAGGAAGGGCGATGGCGTAGTGCGGTCTCAGTAAGAGAAGCGGGCGCTGCTATCGAGCGAGGAGGACGGTTTACTGACGCTCTCGGATTTTATGAAGCCGTCGCTAGGGAAGCCAATTTTCCAGACGACGATAAACAGTTTGCTCGCCGTAGATGGATAGTGTGCAAAAACAGACAACTGGAGCACGAGCGGGAGCAAGGTGGACGAGGCCGTCGTGTTGCCGATATCGAGCGCGAGCTTTCGGAGGCGATGAAGCGATTGGGAATCAAGGCGGTTGTGGAACTCCCAAGGTATCCGGAGCTTCAAGCAATGGAGAAGCCGTCCACGGCACTCGTGCAAGGCTTAGAAGGGCAGCAAGCTTCTATGCACGAGGGTCCAAATATTGACGCCGAGAATGAAGTTGAGAAGTTGCCAACTATCGAGTTGGCAGAGCGTGTAACTGCGAAAATTGGGGAACTTTTATTTGACTTGTCGCGTCCGCTTGGTCGCTGCAACATCTCACATGAGTCGACAATGCAGACGGCGTTCATTAACCTCCGTGAAGGCCAAGTTGGAGGAGAAAAGGAATGGCGAACTATATCCCCAACAGAATGGATTTGTGATGAATGGAAACTCCAGGTTGCGCACTCAGGCGACGAGTTGTTACTTACGGTCACAGATCTAGGAACGAGCGTCTCTATAATCCACCCGCTTATTGAC
>WFWZ01000351.1 GCA_015490875.1 Planctomycetaceae bacterium | reverse complement strand
TGGCTGTTCCCTACACCCTTAAGGCTGCCGTGATACACCACCTGTGTCCACCAGGCATCCAGCAGCTCACGCACGTGTTGGTCACTCTCAAACAATACTTGCGGGGCCAATAGCAAAGCCGCCGCCAGCGGCGCCAGGCATTGCTGACGGTTAAGCATCGGCGCCAGATAGCCTACGTAGATTCGGCCCGGGCGTTGCTCCAGTGGGACGGTACGGGCGAAATAGGAGTCATCGCAGTTCAATCCCGGCGGCGGAAACACGGCAACTTCGCGTCCATACAGTCGTTTCACCTGTTGATCCGCCATGCGGATGGTTGCGGTCGATGCAATGTACTTTGGATAGACGCCACGCAATTGAAGTACGGTGTCGATAGCGGCTTCGTACAGACCAGCTACTGAACCCAATGCACTGGCAATCAGGTGTAGTTCATCCTGGATGATGAGTTCCGGAGGTCGATGTTGAGTGCCCCCTAAAAACGCATTGGCACGTTCTTCCCAAGCCAGCCTCGCAAATTTATCCACCGTGGCGACCAACATGGTCGGAGGTTCTGCGTACAAGGCCTCATCAACGATATTGCAAGGCAGTACGCCATCCGGGGACGCGCCGAATCCGCAGTCCGGATTCCGGCAAAGAAAGTGGAAATGCTTTGTGGTGCTGTCATAGTTACGGCCGGCCTCGAAGTCTTGTCCGCACCAGGGGCAGTGATCAAGCACAAGTTCGGGCTTCTCGTTGGCGGCAATCGCCTTCTTTACAAGTTCAGCCGCTTTCTGAAAGGTGTTGGGACTGGTGGCTTCTCCCACCCACATGCCTATGGTTATCGGCGCGGAACCGAGATCTTCTCTTTCGCGTCGTATCAGCTCCAACGCACAAATCAATCGGGTGGCGCGTATGAACTGATCACGGGTTAACAGGCGCAGTGTATAGCGCATCAGGATAGCAGTTCCGCCCCCGGTATCAGAATGACGAAGACGCCTCAGCGCTATCTGGAATGCGATCAGGCCCAGATAAGCTTCGGTTTTTCCGCCACCCGTCGGAAACCAGATCAGGTCAACCGTGTCGCGATATTCGTTGTCTTCATTCGCCGTGGATTCCAGCGTAGTCAACAAGAAAGCCAACTGAAATGGACGCCAACGATAGGCATCATCGGCGCGGGGCTTACCCTGAAGACGATCATGCTGGCGCATCTGATCCAACATGGCGCGATTGGCCAAGGCAAAGGCCAGTCTTGACTGTGCATTGTCGCCCAGCAAACGCAGGCCCACACGCATGCGCGAGACGGCTGTATTCATGCGCTCAGCCATACGACTTGCGGCTGCACGGTCTTCGGCTGGAAGACCTGGGATATTGCCCTGCTGGCTGGCAACCCAGCTCGCGTATCCACTGATGAAATCGTCCAACTCAGGCAGGAGGGTTGCGTGAGCATTGTCGATGTCAGCTAACCTCGCCAATGACAGTACAGGCTCTCCTCCTGACCCAGTATCTGCCGTCATCTGCGGCACTTCCACCGCCGGCATTGTTTCTGACCGCAGTTCGACCACCTTGCCGTCATTCACCTCCCAATTGGCAGCACAGCCATGTCCGATGGCATAGATGTGCCGGTTGGCGTATTGGAGTTCGATTTCCTGTTCTTCCTGGTCGAGTAGGCTTCGGTCGACGCGGGGATAGACACCAACATCGCCGGCGTCGATCACGCAGCGTAGACTGGCCTCGAACAGGGTCTTTTCCGCCCGTTCGTAGACGTATTCTCTACCTGTCGTACCGTCTGCAAGTTCCTGCGCATTGCAAAGAGAAATCGTGACGATCCAACCATCAGCGAAGTGTCGCCACTGCACGTCTAAACGTGCCTTATCAACCAGGTTGGAAAAGCTCTGGCGCTGATCCTTTCCAGGGCAACTGATGTTCTCGAATTCCTCATCGTTTCCTTCGCTAGAAACCAGCTCCCTGCGTGACCAGTCGTTTTTAAATTGTCCTTGTTCATCTCGTTCTGTGCGTTCATACCTGACGGCACGACTCAACACCTGAAACCGGATATCCTCACCTTTGACAAAGAACGAAAAACCCAGCGACGAAGGTGGAATGTAACGTCGCACAACGGCAGGTTCGGCTAAGCTCTCACCCGTAACATCAGTAGTACTCTCAGCTTCATCAACATCTTCACTGGCAGGATCAATACCTTCGCCCCACTGGGATGTAGGGTAAAGCGCACCGCAGGGGAACCGCTCCGTAGGCAGCACACCACGTAGCTCCGGGCCATTAGCCGCGGACTCTGGCGGACCGATCAATTGCTGGCGCACCCAGTCGATCAGCCTCTTTCGTGGTTCCGTGAACATTGTCATTACACTGCAATCCTGACCTGATCAGCGTTCGCCATAGTTTTCTCTCTTTTCTATTCTGCAAACGTTTTGCTCTGTCATCTCATCACCGGTCAGAATTCTTCGTCGATCTCAAACAAATCAGGCGTCGAACGATGAACGCCGATGCCGTGTTCCATCAGAAGCAGCACAAGCTGTTCCCCGCTCATCAGGGCGATAGGAGTCTTATCTGCTTGGGCAGCTTCCTTGACGGCTCCTGAGCTAAAATCGCTGGTGGTGATGTGGCAAGACTTTTCCGGACAAAAAATCACACAATTTCTCGGTTTGTTTTCTCATAGCCCAATGGC
>WFWZ01000350.1 GCA_015490875.1 Planctomycetaceae bacterium | reverse complement strand
GTCCGGTATGCCGGAAACCCCGACGTCCGGACGCCGAATATCGACCGACTCGCTCGCAGCGGCCTCGTCTTCACTCACGCCTACAACCAGGGCTCCTGGAGCGGGGCCGTCTGCGTCGCTAGCCGGACAATGCTCAACACCGGCCGATACCTCTGGCACGCCAAGAACCTCGTCGGCCATTTGGAACAGGAGCGACAGGCGGGAAGGATCTGGTCCGAACAACTCCGCCGAGCCGGCTACGACACGTACTTCACCGGCAAGTGGCACGTGCGGCTCAATGCCAAGAGCACGTTCGACTTCGTGACTCATGTTCGCCCAGGTATGCCGAAGCAGACGCCCGAGGGGTACAACCGTCTCATCGAAGGAAAGCCGGATCCCTGGAGTCCCTACGATCCGAAGTTCGGCGGATTCTGGGAGGGAGGAACGCACTGGAGCGAAGTCTTGCGCGACGATGCTCGAGCCTTCCTCCGTCAGGCCGCTCGACGCAATCGTCCCTTCTTCATGTACCTCGCCTTCAACGCCTCCCATGATCCTCGCCAATCCCCGAAGTCTTACGTCGACCGCTACCCTCCGAGCAAACTTGCGCTTCCCAAGACGTTCCTGCCCGAATACCCCTTCAAAGACGCCATGGGGTGCGGCAAGTCGTTGCGCGACGAAAGACTCGCTCCGTTTCCCCGAACCCCCTATGCCGTTCGCGTCCATCGGCAAGAGTACTATGCCCTCATTACGCACATGGACGACCAGATCGGAGCCATTCTAGGCACGTTGGACGAACTTGGCCTTGCGGACAATACGTATGTTGTTTTCACGGCCGACCACGGGTTGGCGGTCGGCGAGCACGGTCTGTTCGGCAAGCAGAATCAGTTCGATCACAGCGTGCGCGTGCCCTTTATCATCCGCGGTCCCGGTATTGCCGCCGGCCGTCGCATCGAAGCTCCCATCTACCTCCAGCAAGTCATGCCCACAACGCTCGAGTGGGCAGGCCTGGACGTGCCCGACTTCGTCGAGTTCCAAAGCCTTCTCCCTCTCATTCAAGGAAAAGCGTCTCGATCGGCAAAGACGAGACCGATCTATGGAGCCTACCTCGAACTCCAACGCATGATCGTCGACGGTCGCTACAAATTGATCGTCTATCCCAGGATTTCCAAAGTGCTCCTGTTCGATCTTCAGGACGACCCTTGGGAACTCCGCGATCTGGCCTCTGATCCAGCACACGCCAAGACCGTCCAACGCCTCCTCGGAAAACTGCAGAAGCTCCAAGAGAAGACGGGAGATTCGTTGGATTTGAGCGGCCTTAGTCAACGTGCGCGATTCTGGGACGAATAGATTCTGCAGAAACGTTGAAAGCTGGGCATGGTCAAGGCAGCCGATCGTCGTATCTGGAAACCGCGTTTCCCGAATTGGGAGGGCGAGGCTCCGGCCGAGCCGCAAAAGGAACGCCTACGGCACCGCAGACTCGCCCTCCCACCCCTAGGGATTGGTCCGAGTTAGAGCCGTCACCATGCGGCATAAGGGCGTCAGTGTCTCTCAATCGCACACGGTGATTTAGCGTCTTTCACTCTTTCAACTCGAAGAAGGTGAACGTCGTTGCGTGCTTGGCGCCACGGTAGACGCGATGCGTCGCCTTCACGAAGTCGGATTCCCGGGCTTTGTAGATGTTCGGCACGTATTTTTGCGGGTTCCGGTCGACCAGCGGGAACCAAGTGCTTTGGATCTGGATCATCAGCCGATGGCCCGGCAGGAACGTATGGCAGATATCCTGCAGAGGCAGCCGAACATGTGTCGGCTGATTCGGTGGAAACGGCTTGGGCTGTGAAGGATTCTCGCGAAAACGCCCTCGAATCACCTCGCTCCGCACCATCATCTGATATCCGGCCATGCGTTTGCCAGGAGTCAGGAAGCGGTGATCTTTGGCATCGTCGGGAAAGACGTCGATCACCTTGACAATCCAGTCGGCATCGCCCTGCGACGTCGACACCCACAGATCGGCCACGATGGGACCGACCAGAGTCAGTGGCGCTTTCAACGGCGGAGTCTGGTAGACCAGTACGTCGGGCCGACGCGCAGCGAAACGCTGGTCATCGGTCATATACTCCCGAGTCATCCCCAAGGCCACGACTTCCGTGAAGGGAACCGGCTTGTCGGGATCGCTGATGAACTCGTCGAAGGCTTCCTCTTCCGGAGGTACACGTTCCGTCAGCGACTGGTTCGGACCCGCATAAAAAAGTCGCTTCTGCGCCGAGCGCGGCGGCCACGTGTCGAACATGCGCCACCGATTCCGGCCGGTTTCAAAGACGAACGCTTCCGGCAGGCCGCTGTGGCCGTCCCCCTTGAGGTGCGCCTCGAAGAAGCGAGTCTCGATCCATTCCTGATAAAACACGGAATGCTTTCCATCGAAGTCAACGTTGCCCAGGTGGTCTCCGCCGCGTCGAGCCCATCCGCCGTGGGCCCACGGGCCCATGACGAGCTGGTTTTCGATGCCCGGATTCTTCGCCTCGACAGTTCGGTAAATCTGCAAGGGGCCATAGAGATCTTCCGCATCGAACCATCCGCCGACGGTCAGCACGGCCGGTGCCACACGGTGAAGATGCGGAAGCAAGTTGCGTCGCTGCCAGAACTCGTCATAGTTGGGATGCTCCACGATTTCATTCCAAAATGGCACGCGGTCGCGCAGATAACGCGTGTTGGCGTTGGCGAGAGGCCCGAGTCGCATGTAGAACTCGTAGCCGTCGGGCGTGGGATAGGAAAACCGCGGCGCACTGAGTGTCGTCGGTTTCGGTCGCATTTGACCGAAGCGCGAAAGAAAATGGAAGGCATGCGGGAGGAAGAAGGCGCCGTGATGGTGAAAGTCGTCATACCACCAGTCGGCAATGGGAGCCTGAGGCGAAACAGCTTTGAGGGCCGGGTGGGCGTCGATCATGCCGGCCGCCGCGTAGAATCCGGGATAGGATATCCCCCACATGCCGACTCGGCCGTTGTGGTAGGGGACGTGTTCGAGTAACCACGCGATCGTGTCGTATGTGTCGCTGCTTTCGTCAATGTCCTGCGGAGACTTCTTCACATCGATATGAGGTCGCATGTTGACGAACGTGCCCTCGGACATGTAGCAGCCCCGGACATCCTGATACACGAAGATGTAGCCAGACCGCTGCAGGTGGCGGTTGGGGCCAAGCGCCCGGCGGTAGCGGTCTTCGCCGTAGGGAGCTACCGAGTAGGGGGTTCGCAGCATCAAGATGGGATAGCGTTTCTTCGACGATGCATCGCGAGGCACATAGACGGCCGTGAAGAGCTTCACACCGTCACGCATGGGAATGCGGTACTCGTGTTTGACATACTGGTCGGAAACAGCCGGGGTTTTCTGCTGGGCCGAGAGGCGCGCGGTGGCACTTGCCACGAGCACTCCCAGGAGAAGAGTCCCACGCACCAAGTTCCGAAAAGTCGAAATTGCCGACTTCCATCTCAAGGATCCGGACGAACGATCGGTCATGGGAGACCGCCCGGGGGAGAAGGCGATCGACTGGTGGCTGATGTTCATGGCAAGGGATCGACTTGTTTCAGTGGGGAAAGGGGCGAATCCATGTCCTTCGACGCGGTTGCCAGTTTGGTTCGGCCAACACGCTAAGTCAAGCAAGTGGGCTGGCCGAGAGTTTGTGAGCGGCCGGCGGTCTTCCAGTCGCCAGACCGAGGACGATCCCCCGACACGTGCGGGGATGCTACCATGAAGCGAACTCGCGGGGCCGTGTGGGGATCCAAGTGAGCTATCAGGAGGCGAGAAGGATGCGAATGAGACTGGTATGGTGGGGATTCCTCGGATGGCTGGCTGGCAGCGCCGGCTATGGAATCCTCCTACGAGCTGACGAACCTCGGAAGCTGCCGAATCCGACGCGATTCGAGTCGCAGATTGCTGCGTTCGAACGCGAGGACCGCAAGGAAGCGCCGCCGGCGCGCGCAATCGTCGTGACCGGCAGTTCGAGTATCCGATTGTGGCAACAACAAACGCCGGGCGTCGTCGACGACTTGGCGCCGCTCACCGTGATCCCACGCGGCTTTGGCGGAAGCACGATGCACGATCTCCTTTACTATGCCGATCGGGTGATCCTTGGTTACCGGCCTCGAGCCGTCGTCATCTACGAAGGAGACAACGACACGGCCATGGGAATCTCCCCCGAGGAGGTTCGCGACACGTTCGTTCAACTCGTGAGAAAACTGCACGGGCAAAACGATCGGATGCGGATTTACTTCCTCGCGATCAAGCCGAGCCCCAAACGTGTGGACGTGTGGCCGAAAGCCAAGAAAGCGAACCGACTGATCCGCGATTTCTGCGAGAAAGATAGGCGTCTGTTCTTCATCGACGTGGCCTCGCCGATGCTCGACGAGTCGGGAAAACCGAAGTCGGAGTTATTTCTTAGCGATCGACTTCACATGAATCGCAAAGGATACGAGCTTTGGAAGAAGGTCATTCGGCCTGTTCTCTTGAAGCATGAACGCGACTACGAATGATTCATCTCGAAACGCAAGTGGTTCTTAGCATATCGACCGCCGCTCGGACGTTGAAGAACCTGGAACTTGCCGTGGGGGATGGACACTCCGTCCACACAAGGAGACACCTTCGATGAAACTTCAACGCCGTCGATTTCTGCAAGGAGCCGCGGCCTCGACACTAGGGGCCGTAGCCGGAAACACGAGTGGGGCTTCGCAGGAGGGTCAAGCGAATGGCTCCGTTGGGAAGGCTCCACAGACGCCGATTGTCGAAGCTTCCATTGGGGAGCTGCAACAGAGCATGGCCCGGGGCGAGACGACGGCTCGACAACTGGTCGAATGGTACCTGGAACGCATCGACGCGGTCGACCGGGCCGGGCCGAAGCTTCGTTCAGTGGTCGAGGTCAATCCGCAGGCGTTGGAAATCGCCGAGCGTCTGGACACAGAGCGACGTGAAGGAAAGATTCGCGGTCCGCTTCATGGTATTCCCATCTTGATCAAGGACAACATCGAGACGGGCGATCGGATGCGGACGACCGCGGGGTCGCTCGCGCTGTCCGACTGGCGAGCCCCTCGCGACTCGGGCGTGGCCGCTCGTCTCCGCAAAGCCGGAGCAATCATTTTGGGGAAGACGAACCTGAGCGAGTGGGCGAATTTTCGCTCGACTCGCTCGACCAGCGGCTGGAGCGGCCGAGGGGGACTGACGCGGAATCCGTACGCACTCGACCGCAATCCTTGTGGCTCAAGTTCCGGGTCGGCCGTGGCTGCCGCGGCATCGCTTTGCGCTGCGGCCGTGGGAACGGAGACGAATGGGTCGATCGTCTGTCCTTCCTCGATCAATGGCGTGGTGGGAATCAAACCGACGCTGGGACAAGTCAGTCGTGCGGGCATCATTCCGCTGGCCCACAGTCAAGATACGGCGGGGCCGATCGCGCGAACGGTCGCCGACGCGGCACTCCTGTTGGCAGCGATGGCCGGCCCCGATCCTCGCGATGCGGTGACGACGAGGCGGTCCGACCATTACACGTTCGATCCGGGCCAACTCGATCCGCAGGCGTTGCATGGCCGGAAGATCGGAGTCGCACGCAATTTCTTCGGATTCCACGAGAGAGTGGACGCGGTCATGGAAAAGGCGCTTGGCGTCTTGACGAGGGCGGGCGCTAAGCTCGTGGAAGAACTCGAATTGCGTGCAAAGGGACTGGGACGAGCCGGCTTCGACGTGCTGCTTTACGAATTCAAAGCCGACATCAATGCCTATCTGAAGGGAGTGGCTCCGGAGTTGCCGGCTCATTCGCTGGAGGAACTGATCGAGTTCAATCGGGAGCATGCGGAGCAGGAGATGCCGTTCTTCGGACAGGAGCTCTTCGAGATGGCGCAGGAAAAAGGGGGATTGGAAGAACCCGCCTATCAAGAAGCCTTGGCGAAGATGCGCCGAGCTTATCGGGAAGAGGGGATCGACAAACTGATTACCGAACATCGACTCGACTGCATCGTGGCACCCACGACCGGACCGGCGTGGGTAACGGATCTCATCCACGGCGATCACGGATCGGGCGGCAGTTCCTCTCCGGCAGCTCGAGCCGGCTATCCGAACATCACGGTTCCCATGGGATACGTTTTCGGCTTGCCGGTGGGAATATCTTTCATCGGCCCGGCGTTCAGCGAGCCGAAACTCGTGTCGTTCGCGTACGCATTCGAACAAGCGATACAGGTGCGTCATCCGCCGAGATTCTTGCCGACTGCAGAACTCGGGACCTGAGAGGGCTGAATCATCACGTGATCTTGGAAAAGATGACGTTGGAGGACGTCTCCCAGGTCCACGTTAGTGGTGGGAGATGCGAATCGTAGCGAGCAGGACCGCCGTATTTCAAGTTGGAATGGCGAGGCTCCTGCCGAGCCGGAATGCTATGTGCTTGTCACCAGGTGAGGCATGGTTGCATGCAACAGATTTCCGCCAAGGCTCGTCTTGTATGCTGGGCCAACCCGACATCATCGGGCCTGACATCGGTCATATGCGACTTGCCGATCCGTGTCTACGATGCCGCTCTGGCTCTGGTGGGGCTTGGCAGGAGCCGTGCCCTGGGATGGTGAAAACTCAGAGAAGGTTGTCAGGTTCTGTTGCGCCACATCGTAAAGCAGCCCTTCTGCTGATTCGCGAGTTTTGAAAGGATGATGATTTCAGGATCGTGCTCGTAATCGTAATCGTACTCCACGACCGCAAGAGGCTCACCCCACAAGAACCTGTTCTGAACTGGAACGCATTCTGGGACGAGTGAGCACTGCGGCGATCGTAATGGAATTGCCATTGCAGGAAGGATGAAAGCTGTGTCGTGGCTATTGTGTCATATTCGAGTACGAGTACGAGTACGAGTACGAGCACCGCTGCGCTGAGCACGAGCACGAGGATGACTATCCCACCATTCCTTCAACGTACAAAGCAGCCTGTTTGGAATGGCGATGTCCCCATTCACGGCATCATCTTCGCCGTGCGGCATAGGTACCTCCCTTTCTCGCGCTTGCGCCCGGTGATTCACCTTGGCCAGAACGCCAGGAACGTGCCGGCGGCCATCACGACGACCCAGACGGCCAGGAGTGGAAGGGCTTTAGCGGTCTGACGCAATGCCACATCACCGGCGATCGGTTCACCCGTCTCCATCCAGGCTCGCCACGCCAGGCGAAGTTCGCGCACCTTCAGTCCGAGCAGCAGGGTGCAAACCGAATCGACGAGGAGTCCGACCGGCGAGAGTAGGGGAACGGCCCCCGACCAGGCGACCAGGCTCGCAGCGGCGACGGCTCCTGCCAGCCATACGGCGGCAGCGATCAGGAGGATGCGCTGGGCGATCCAGGTCGCGTTGTGCACCTGCCGCACGCGATGGCTCAGCCGTTGCCAAAGCGGATTCTCCGAAGGGGGCATAGGCTGAGCTTCGACGGGCGCTGAGGGAGTGGGCGCTCGCCCCGATGGCGCAGACGATTCCGTGAGACTCGAGAATAGTTGATCGGCGAACTTCCACCTCGGCCAGCCCTCTCGCCACAACTGCGTTTCTGAGCTGATCTCCCCTTGCTCGCGAGCCTCGATGAGAACGCTGAGGGAGGCTGGACCCACCCGTGTTCCCCGGGCGTCCATGTAGTACCATCCTTCCGAGTCGGCGGTGTCCCACTCCCCCGTGACGCGTTCGACCGAAAGAGGAAACCGTCCCTCACACCAGGGGCAGCGTACGCGCCGGCCGAGCCTGGAGAGGGGAGCCGAGAAAGTGTTCATGCACTGGGGACAGATGACTTCGGCCGAATGTTCCATCGAGGTACTCGTCAGGGGGACGGGCCGTTCTTAGCAAGCGGCGCTTTTCACCATGATCGTCGTCCGGCTACTTGGGGGACGCACAGTGGCCTTTATTGCACTTGTTCGATCTTCTTCCACAAACCACCAAATGTCCGAATGGGAGGCGAAGCGGTCTCGACATAAACGCGCGCTGCCAGGTTGGATTGGCAGGCGAGGAGTTTTTCGATTTGGTCCAGTTCAAGCACGCAGCAGGCGGACGCCCAGGCATCGGCTTCCATGCCCGTGGGGGCGAACACCGAGGCTCCCCGTCGTCCCTCGATGGCCTGCCCTGTGCGGGGATCTAAGATATGGGAATAACGTTTGCCAGCCACCGTCAGGTGTTGATAGGTGTCTCCCGACGTGGCGACGGCGTGTCTCGGAGGCAAACGGAACAGAGGAAAACGTCGCTTCGATTTTGAAGGGGCAAACTCCGGCAACTGCACTTCCCACCGAGGGCGCGACGGCAACGTGTCGCCAACATAAAGGTCGCCTCCTCCTTCTACGGAGCAGCGGGAGATGCCATGGCGCGTTAGTACGGCGAAAGCCTGGTCAAGTGCATACCCTTTGGCGATACCGCCGAAGTCGAAACGCATGCTGGAACGGAGCAGACGCACGCGAGGGTGGTTGGGATCGACTTCATAGTAGCGGTAACCGACGGCTTGCTGGGCCGCGGCGAGCTTTTCCGGATTGGGGAGTCGGTGGGCACGGCGAGCTTGGCGCCACAGGCGGGTCACCGGGCCGACCGTCACATCGAAGGCGCCGCCGGTCTTCTCCGAGAAAGCTCGGCTGAACTTCAAGACTCGCCACAGGTCGTCGCTGACGTGAGTCCACTCGCCGACGGCTGCTTTCGCACAGAGCTTTCTTGCTTCCGAATCGGGGCGGTAGGTGCTGAAGATCTGTTCCAGTTCGGCGATGCGAGCGAAGGCCGCTTGAGCCGCCCGGTTTGCGACCGGCTCCCGTTCTGCATACAATAAGATTCGGAAGCGGGTCCCCATGTGCGGCTCGGAATAGAGGAATTCCCGTCCGCCGGCCCGCGACTCCCCGCCATCTATCCCACCCCCTACAATAAGGAAGACGATCGCCGTGCCCCGGATCGACGGGGCAAACCAAATGCGGGTTCGTCGCTGCATACCGAAATGTTCCCAGTTACGAGGTTATTGGAAAAGAAGGACGATTCTATGCGTCTTCCAGCGTGCATTGACCATGCCCCGGCTTCTTGCCACCGGACAGAAAACGGGAGCGGGCGAGGCCTACGTCAGGTTACCAGTGTACTCATTGCGTCTAGCGGGCTACAAGCTTTCCGGCGATTCGTCGCTGTCGCCGCGTTGGTGATCCTCGTCGGAGCCGCTGCGCTGCCGGCTCGAGCCAACGACAAGGACTCATTGGTCCTCCCCATTCCGGAAGCGGAAGCGAAGACTCAGGAGGAGATGAAACCGTATTCGGAGATCATCGAGCACACTCGAGTGAAGATCGAGATGGTTCCGATCCCGGGGGGCGAATTCTTGATGGGAAGCCCTGAATCGGAGGAGGGGCGCAACGAGGACGAAGGGCCTCAGCATAAGGTGCGCATCGATCCATTCTGGATGGGCAAGTACGAGATCACATGGGACGCATTCGAAGTTTGGATGTTCGATTTGGACGAGCAGCGAAGGAAGCTCAAGAAGCTTCCCTTGACCGCTCGCGATAAGGCGGCGCTCGAATATCAACTCTTCTCCCAGCCGACGCCTCCCTATACCGATATGACTTTTGGAATGGGGAAAAAGGGTTATCCGGCGATCTGCATGACCCAGTTTGCAGCGAAGATTTTCTGCAAGTGGCTCAGCGCCAAGACGGGGCGCTACTATCGGCTGCCGACGGAGGCAGAATGGGAATATGCTTGTCGCGCAGGAACGACGACGGCTTATTCCTTCGGAGATGATCCGGCCGACTTGGACGACTATGCGTGGTACTTTGACAATAGTGACGAGGCGTACCACAAAGTCGGCACGAAGAAGCCGAATCCGTGGGGACTGTACGACATGCACGGCAATGTCTGTGAGTGGGTACTCGATCAATATGTCCCGGACGCTTACAAGCAGTTCGCCGGCAAAGTCGCTGACAACCCGCTCGTGATCCCGACGAAGTTGTACCCTCGGGTGGTACGAGGCGGCTCGTGGAATGACGACCCCGAGATGCTTCGCAGTGCCGCTCGCTTGGGATCCACCGAAGAGTGGAAACAGCAGGATCCCCAGATTCCCAAGAGCATTTGGTATCATACGGACGCCGATTTCGTCGGCTTCCGGATCGTCCGTCCGCTCCGCGTTCCCAGCGAGCAGGAACGGAAGGAGAAGTGGGAGAAGAGCCTGCCGGTGATCGATCGCAAAGCTGGTCGGTAGCCTTGGCTGTGCGTTGCCCATCGAGGCAGGAGCAATCGAACCGATTCCCCTATGAAGGAGCCCATCCATGTCCCAGGACTCGAAGAAGAACCCCCCCCACGCTTCTCGACGCGATTTCATCCGCGATTCGTCGCTGCTGGTGGCTGGCGGAGCGGTCGTTGGAGGTTCTCTATCCTTGGCCCGAAGCGCCCATGCGGCCGGTAGCGACGTCGTGAAGATCGGTCTGGTCGGCTGCGGCGGACGCGGTACCGGAGCGGCTAGGCAGGCGATGAACACGCATAGCAGTCGCGTCGAACTCGTGGCGATGGGAGATGTCTTCGGCTATCGGCTGCAGCAGTCTTACCGAGCGCTCAAGGGGGACGAGCGGAAAGATCAAGTCAAGGTCACGAAGGACCAAATGTTCGAGGGACTCGATGCTTACAAACGGGTCCTCGAGTCAGACATCGACCTGGTGATTCTCGCCACGCCGCCCGGCTTTCGGCCCCAGCATTTCGAAGCGGCGGTCGAAGCGGGCAAGCACGTTTTCATGGAAAAGCCTGTCGCCACGGACGCTCCCGGCGTCCGGCGCGTCCTGGCCGCCAACGAGCAGGCCAAGAAAAAGAACCTCGCGGTCGCCGTCGGCTTGCAACGCCATCACGAACAGGCGTACAAGGAGACAATCGCCAAATTGCAGGATGGAGCGATCGGACGCATCGATCTGATTCGCGTCTATTGGAACGGGTTTGGTGTCTGGACACGACCTCGCAAAAAGGATCAGACGGAGTTGGCGTATCAGCTCGACAACTGGTACTACTTCACCTGGATTGGCGGCGACCACATCGTCGAGCAGCACATCCACAACCTGGATGTCGCCAATTGGCTCAAGAACGCGTATCCCGTTGAAGGCAACGGAATGGGCGGACGGCAGGTGCGCAAGGGCCCGGACCATGGTCAGATCTACGACCACCACTTTGTCGAATTCACTTACGAAGATGGGACGAAGCTCTATAGCCAGTGTCGCCACATTCCCAACACGTGGCGGAATGTCTCTGAACACGCTCACGGGACGAAGGGATTCGCGGATATTAGCGGCGGCCGCATCTACGACACGAAGGGCAAGCTGATCTGGAGGACCAAAGGCTCGCGTGGAGGTCACCAGCAGGAGCACCATGACTTGTTCGCTGCTTTGGCTGCCGGGGAGATTCCCAACGAAGGCGAGTATGGTGCCAAGAGCACGATGACCGCGATCATGGGCCGCATGTGCACTTACTCGGGCCAAAAGATCACTTGGGACGAAGCGATCAACTCGGAATTGCTACTCGCCGATACCGATTCGCTCACTTCCTTCGATTCGAAGGCTCCAGTCCAGCCCGACGCCGACGGTCGCTACCCGGTCCCCGTTCCCGGAGTGACCGAAGCGCTGTAGACCTTCAACGGGTGAGTCGATGAGACATCTGTCGGTCCCATGAGTCCTCTGTGACTCATGGGACCTTTTCCTATTGTTGCCGAGTTAGCCTCTCACCGCTGGTTCCCCGGGGCTGGGCCACGCTTGGTGGTGGTCTGCACAATCTGGGAAAACTCTGACGACTAGCCGGAAAACTCTCGATCGATGTGTCCTGTCGATTCGAAGAATCGTAGGAACTGGGGCCGCAGTGCGCGGGCTCCAGAGACCAGGCACCAGGGAGGAAAGCAGGATGCGCAGGACGTGGGCATATTGGTGGGTTGCGGGGGTCGTCGTGCTGGGCGCTGGTCGGCTGCCGGCGCAGACTGAGGCTCGAGCCCTCTTGTCCGATCAGGCTAGCCGTCCGACGCCGGCCGCTTCAGTCCAATTGAGCGACCGAGCCCAGATCGCCGCCATGCCGACCGGACTGTTGACCGCCGGCGCCTCCTGTGACACCTGTGCCGGCAACGCGGCCGATTCGTGCGATGATTGCGGTGGCAAGGGCAGCGGCTCTGGGAGCTGCTGCGATGAGCCTTGGTCGCTCTTTCCCGTGTTGCCTCGAGGTATCCGCGTCGGCGGTTGGCTTTCCGGAGGAGTGACGTACAACGCCAAAGGGATCAACAACGGGACGGGCAACTTTCCCGTCGAGTTCGGAAACGCTTCGGACGGATTCCTGGGCAATCAGGCGTGGGCGTTTGTCGAACGCGTTGCCAATACCGGCGGCAGCGGCGTCGATTGGGGGTTCCGAGCCGACTACGTCTTCGGGACCGATGCGCCCAACACACAGGCTTTCGGCGATCAGACATGGGACTTCGGCTGGAACAGCTCGCGGGACTACGGGTCCGCCATCCCGCAACTCTATTTCGACCTGGCCATCAACAATCTGACGATCCGTG
>WFWZ01000349.1 GCA_015490875.1 Planctomycetaceae bacterium | reverse complement strand
GCCTTATTGGGGATGGATGGACTGCTCGATCGATATCCGCAGCAGCTTTCGGGCGGCCAGCAGCAGCGTGTCGCGTTGGCTCGAGCCCTTGCCGGCGAACCCGCAGTGTTGCTGCTGGACGAGCCTTTGGCTCACGTCGATGCTCCGTTGCGTGCCGAGATTCTCGAGGTGCTCCGATCGTGGCAGCGCCGCCGAGGCACGACCGTTTTGTACGTGACGCACGATGTACACGAAGCGCGGCGCATTGCTGATGACATTCTCTTGTTGGCCGACGGCCGCACAGTCCAGTTCGGCGAGGTCGAAGAAGTGTTACGCCATCCCGTCGACCAACGGGCCGCTCGCTGGCTTGGCGTCGAACCGTCGGCCGATGCGGTTCCGAGGCGCTCTCCCGACACCTTATCCACCTTGTCCCAGGGCGAAGGAAAACTGAACTCATGAATCCCAATGAGATCTTGCGCATTGTTGACGCGTTGCATCGCGACAAGAAGATCGACTCGGAGATCGTCTTTCGAGCCATCGAGGCGGCGATGGCATCGGCCGTCCGGCGCCAGCGAGGCGACGAGGCGGAAATCGAGGTTTCGATCGACCGACACAGCGGGCAGATTTCAGCGACGGTCAATGGAGAACCTCTCGATCCAGACGTCTTCGGCCGCATTGGAGCTCAGACAGCCAAGCAAGTGATCATCCAGAAGATCCGGGAAGCCGAACGCGACGCGTTGATCGAGGAGTACCAGCAGCTGATCGGGGAGATCGTCACGGGAACCGTTCACCGTGTCGACACGGGAAAGACGATTGTGAATCTTGGCAACGTCGAGGCCATTTTGCCTCGGAGCGAACAGATCCCCGGCGATCCCTACCATGTGGGCTCGCGGATTCGGGCTGTGGTGGTAGAAGTGCGAGCGGACGGAAGCCGCGTGAAGGTGGTGCTCAGCCGGACTCGCCCGCAACTGGTACAGCGGTTGTTCGAGCAGGAAATCCCTGAGATTGCTGAGGGGACGATCCAGATCCGGGCGGTGGCTCGGGAACCCGGCTATCGGAGCAAGGTGGCGGTCAGCAGCGATGATCCTCGCGTCGACTGCGTCGGTGCTTGCGTCGGCGTCCGAGGCAACCGGATCAAGAACATTGTGCACGAGCTGGCGGGAGAGCGCATTGACATTGTCCGGTGGAGCGACGATCCGGAAGTGCTGATTCCCAATGCCCTCCAGCCGGCTCACGTCGACCAGGTGCTGTTGTGCGAAATGATCGGCCGAGCCATCGTGCTGGTTCAGGAAGACCAATTGTCACTCGCCATCGGCCGCAAGGGCCAAAACGTCCGTCTGGCCAGCAAGCTGTGTGGAATCGACATCGAGATCATGACGGCCGAGGAGCTGGACGAGCAGATCGAACGGGCGGTGATCGGGTTCAGCCAGATCGACGGCGTCAGCGAGGAGCTGGCTCAAGCCCTGGTCGAACAAGGGTACTTGTCGTACGATGATTTGGAAGTCATTGAGCCGGATGAGCTGATGGTGATGGGCGATCTGACCGAGGAGCAGGTCCAGCACATCGTCGCGCAGGCCGAACGGTTGGCGCTCGAGGCGGACAAAGCGGCAACCGAGGCACGCCAGCGGCAACGCGAACTCGAACGGCTGCAACAGGCTCAGGCCACTGTGGAAGCTCAGGGAGAAGCCGAGTCGGCCACCGCCACTGGCACGCAGTCCGAGGTGGAGGCCGCTGAAGACAAGGGGACTGAGGCGGAATCGCCTGCGGGGGCATCCGGGGAACCAGCAGATTCTGGGGAGACAGAATCGGGGGAGAGTCGCGAAGCGACGGTCCCCGAGTCGGGATCACCGTGACCGACGCCGACAAGCAAGGCGCCGGAGGTGGGAGGACCGAGCGGGACTCGGTCGAATTCGCCTTTGGCGTCCGGAGCGACCGATAATGGGAGGATCGCCCGTATGAGTTAGTTCATCGTATTACTGGGAAGGAACAAGGCAGCGTGCCCACTCGCATTTACGCTCTCGCCAAAGACCTGAAGATCGACAGCAAGGAACTCGTGGAAATCTGCAAGAAGGCAGGGATTTCCGGTAAGGGATCTGCGCTGGCGAGTCTTTCCGACGACGAGGTCACCAAGGTCAAAGCCTACCTCCAAGGGCCGAAAAAAGAGGCGTCAGCGCCCTCTCCAGCGGCGCGCACCTCGGTCGCTGCCACGCCCCAACCGATTCGCCGCGAAGATGCCCTCCCTGGTAAGGCCGCCGGAAAGATCAAGGTCATCAGCGGCTCGAGCAAGTCCAAGGCGAGTGGCGAGAAACCCAAAACGAGCGAAGCAGCTTCGTCCCGGCCGGCCAAGCGCAAGCCGGTCATCAAAGTGGCTCCTCTTCCCGAAGCCAAAGCTCCGCCTCCTCCCAAACCGGCCGAGCCGAAAGCGCAGAAACCGGAAATCCGCCTTCCCAAGGACGCCCTCGAAAGCCACCGAAAGGGACTCAAGCCGGCCCTGGAAGAAATCGCCGCGAGTGTCACCAAGAAAAAAGGAACGGGAAAGACTTGGGAGGAAACGCCACCCCCTGTAGCTCCCGGTAAGGCCGAACCCTCCAAGAAGCGAGCTCGACGCGGCAAGGCCGACAAGGAAGACATGGCGGGAATGGCCGGGTCGCGCGCCAGCCGACAGACCCAGCGGAGGCAGCGAGCGCGTCTGCGGGACGATCTTGAGGGTGACGACGACCTGATGCGGGCGCGGACGCGCCGGACCAGGCAGCGTTCGCGGAACGTCAGCACGGCGGCACCGCGCAAAGGGAAAGTGAAACTCGAGCTTCCCTGCACCGTCCGCACCTTTTCCGAGGCGGCCGGCATCAGTGCTGCTCAGGTGCAACGAGCCCTCATGGGCATGGGCGTCATGGCCACGATCAACGCTCAGATCGAGGACGACATGGTCGAACTCCTGGCAGCGGAACTGGGGGTGGAACTCGAGTTCAAGCAGGCCGAGTCGCTCGAGCAAGCGGTCATTCAGAAGATTCTCGAGCAGGAAGATCCGCCTGAGAAACTGCAACCGCGCCCGCCGGTGATCACTTTCTTGGGTCACGTCGACCACGGGAAGACTTCCTTGCTGGACCGGATCATCGGTACGGAAGTGGTCAAACGCGAAGCGGGCGGGATCACGCAGCACATCCGGGCTTACCAGATCGAGAAGGACGGCCGTAAGATCTCCTTCGTCGACACGCCGGGCCATGAAGCCTTTACCGAAATGCGGGCTCGCGGGGCTCAAGTAACCGACATCGCCGTCCTCGTTGTCGCCGCGGATGATGGCGTGATGCCGCAAACCGAAGAAGCCATCAGCCATGCCAAGGCGGCCGGCGTTCCCATCGTCGTCGCGCTCAACAAGATCGATCTTCCCGACGTCGATCCCAATCGTATCCTTGCGGAGTTGGCCGAACACGGTTTGACGCCCAGTCAGTGGGGCGGGGACGTCGAGGTCGTCGAAACGAGTGCCATTACGGGCCAGGGGATCGACGAGCTACTGGAGACGCTCTTGACGGTCGCCGAACTTCATGAACTCAAAGCCAACCCCGATCGACCGGCCATCGGTACGTGTCTGGAGGCCGAGCAGGAACCGGGCCGAGGCGTGATCGCCAAGCTCATCGTCAAGAACGGCACGTTGCGGATTGGCGATGTGGTCGTTTGCGGTACGACATACGGCCGCATCAAAGCGATGTTCGATACGCTCCAGACGAAACGGCGAGTGAAGGAGGCCGGTCCGTCGCAGCCGGTCAATGCCGTGGGTCTGGAAGCAGCGCCGGAAGCGGGCGAGCTGTTCGTGGTGCTCGATGACATCTCGGTCGCCCGCACGGTCGCCGAAGAACGCGAAGCCGAACTGCGACGCAAGGAACTTTCGCAGATCACCCCTCGGATTTCCTTCGAAGACTTCCAGCGTCGGTTGGCCGAGGGCCAGCTCGTCGACGAAGATCAGGAGATCGTGAACTTGAACTTGATCATCCGCGCCGACGTGCGAGGTTCGATCGAGGCGATTCAGAAGGAACTTCAGAAGCTCGAACATCCTCAAGTACGGATCAAGATCTTGCAGGCGTCGGTCGGCGGAATCACCGTGGGCGATGTGACATTGGCCGAGGCGTCCGACGCGGTCATCATCGGCTTCAATGTCATCCCCGACGAAGCGGCTCGCAGCCTGGCTGACCAAAAAGGGATCGAGATCCGCCGTTACAACGTCATCTACAAGGTCACGGATGACATCAAGGCGCTGCTCGAGGGGCGACTCAAGCCCGAAGAACAACAGGTCGAACTCGGCCAGGCGATCGTCAAGCAAGTCTTCCACATCAGCCGCGTGGGGACGGTGGCCGGGTGCTATGTGGTGCGAGGCACCATCGAGCGCGGGTGTCGCATCCGTGTCTTCCGAGACGGACGCGTGGTGGGAGACTACGACCTTGAATCGCTTCGCCGCGAAAAAGAAGATGTCAAAGAGGTTTCTCGAGGCATGGAGTGCGGAATCAAGCTAGCCGGTTTTAACGACGTCAAACAAGACGACGTTTTGGAAGCTTACAAGATTGTCGAAGTCGCCAGAACGCTGTAAATCACCGTGCACGATTCTGGGACAAAGGGAACTTCGACGAAGGATTTGGGTCTCAGCATGGTCGTGAAGGCAGCCAATCATCACATTCAAGAACGATATTTCCCGAGTTGGGAGGGCGAGGCTCCTGCCGAGCCGCAAAAGAGCCACAGTGGCGTCGCAGACACGGATTGGCCAGTCGCATATGACCGGCGTCAGGGCCCACGATGTCGGGTTGGTGCAGCATACAAGACATGCGTTGGCGGAAATCCGCCGCATGGATACCGTGCGTCACCTGGTAACAGGCACGTAACATTCCGGCTCGGCGGGAGCCTCGCCCTCCCAACCGATGGATTCGCCCGTGTTAGAGCCGTCCCCATGTGGCATAGGGATGTCAATGTCTCACAATTGCGCACAGTGATTTAGTCCAATACCGACTCGACTGAGGCTGTGGCATTGCGAGCCGAATGCTGGGGCTGTTGCCGAGGAATCACCATGACCGCTTCCCGCCGGGTACTCAAAGTCGCTTCCGCCATCCGTGAAGTGGTCTCGATGGCCATCTTGACCGAGATCAAGGATCCTCGAGTCCACGACGTGACGGTCACCTTCGTGGAGGTTTCTCCCGATTTGCGGCATGCCAAGATTCATGTCTCGGTCATGGGTAACATGACCCAACAAAAAACGGTGCTGGCCGGATTGCAGAACGCAGCCGGCTTTTTGCAACAGAAGATCGGCCGCCGCATCGAGACGCGTTACACGCCTCGACTGAAGTTCGTCCTCGATCAAGGCGTCAAGAAGTCGATTGAAGTGAGTCGCATTTTGAAGGAGGTCCTGCCCGACCGCTCCGCGGAACCGCCTCCCGAGTCGCCGTCCGAGACGCCGGAGGCCTCCGGGACCTCGGGCGATATGCCGTAACGCGGCCGCGCCTCCGCCGGCCCGTGCCGACCATCTCTTGCCTTGCCACCTGCCTCCCCATGACCATGGCCACGACGACCCGCTCCCAAAAAATCCAAAAGACGCTCAAAGTGCTGGGCTCGGTCTACCAACCGGTCAGCCCGGTCGATCGTCCGGTAATCGAACATCTGCTGTATGCCTGCTGCCTGGAAAACTCCCCACCCGAGGCGGCCGACGAGACCTTCGCTCGACTCCAGGAACTCTACTTCGACTGGAACGAAGTGCGGGTCACGTCGATCCGGGAACTCGAGGAAGTGATGGCTCGCCTGACCGACCCGACCGAAAGTGCCACTCGGCTGACCCAGTGCCTCCAGTCGGTCTTCGAGGAACAATACAGCTTCGACCTCGAGCCACTACGCAGGATGAACCAGGGGAAAGCAGTGGCCGAATTGGAAAAGATCAAAGGAGCCACGCCGTTCGCGGTGCAGTATGTCGTCCAGCATGCACTCGGCGGCCACGCCATCCCCGTCAGCCGAGGCGTTCTCGACGTCTTTCGTATCCTTGATATTATCTCCGATGCCGAGGCCGAATCGGGGCGAGTTCCGGGACTCGAGCGCGCCATCCCGAAGAACAAGGGACCGCAAATGGCGTCGCTCATCCACCAACTCGGTGCGGACTTCCACCGGTCCCCCTTTTCCACGAAGGTTCGTGATACGATTCTAAAGATCGACCCTCAAGCCAAGGACCGACTTCCCAAACGGGCTCGCAAGAAGACGGCTCCAGCGGAAGAGTCGAAGACAGAGGCAGAAACGGCGTCTTCCAAGAAGAGCGAGCCGAAGAAGACCTCCACCAAGAAGGCATCGGAGACGAAACAGACACCTGCGAAAGCGTCCCCCAAAGCGCAAGCAAAGGCGCCGCCCAAGAAACCAACCAAGAAGACGCCCG
>WFWZ01000348.1 GCA_015490875.1 Planctomycetaceae bacterium | reverse complement strand
TTCCCGGTCCTGCTCGCGCGGATAAACGTGCTCGATTTCGCGGCGGTACTCGATGCGTTCAAGCAGTTCGCGCGTCAGTGCCGCGAGGGACCCGGAGTGTCGCCGGCGATGGAAGGAATCGACAGCTTGGACCAGGCTTTGGGCACCCCGTTGTGCCGCATGCGGGAGCGTAGTGAGGACGGATGGATCTTGTAGCACCTCCCACAGGGGGCGGCTGGAAGACGTGGCGGCTTGCAGCAGCCGATCGACACTTTTTTCGCCCAGACCGCGAGCCGGCACGTTAAGGATACGGCGCAGCGACTCTTCGTCGTGAGGTCGATCGACCAGACGCAGATAGGCCAGCACGTCCTTGATTTCGCGACGATCGTAAAACGATTTCGTGCCGACTAAGACATAGGGGATTTTCGCTTTGCGCAGAGCCATCTCGAAGGCGCGGGGCTGTTCGTTGGTGCGGAACAAAATGGCGAAGTCTCCCGGCCGGCGGTGCTCAGAGATGATCTTGCCGGCAATAGCTTGGATCACTCCTTCGGCTTCTTGTTCGGTCGAGTCGAACTGGAGGACACGCGGTCGGCCTTTGCCGCCTCGAGTCGGCTTGAGTTGCTTTCGCGTGCGCAGGGAGTTGTACGCGATGAGACGGTTGGCGCAGCGGAGAATCGGGGCGGCGCAGCGGTAGTTTTCCTCCAGACGCACCACGGTCGCGTCGGGCCAGTCAGCCGTGAAGCGGAGGATATGGCGGACATCCGCACCGCGCCAGGCGTAGATCGACTGGTCGTCGTCACCGACGACGCAGAGGTTGCGATGGTCTTGAGCCATCGCGGTGACGAGTCGGTACTGGGGACCGTTGGTGTCTTGGTACTCGTCGACCAGGATGTGATCGAACCGCCCTGCCTCTTCCGCTCGGACCTCGGGGAAGGCTTCAAAGACCCGCACCGTACACAGCAGGAGGTCATCGAAGTCGACCGCCCCCGCCTGCTCGAGTGCCTTTTGATATCGCCGGTAACCGGCGGCCGCCAGGTGTTCGCGGTCACTTTGAGCCTCACGGAGCGCCTGGTCAGGCGTCAGCCCGCGCGATTTCCAGGAGCCGATAAAGTAGAGCAGGTCCGAAGGGCGAAGGGTGGTCTCGGGCATCTTGAGCGATCGGAGGACGCGTCGAGCCAGCGACTCCTGGTCGCCCTGGTCGTAGATCGGAAAACGGGATGGATATCCCAGATGGTGAATTTGACGGCGGAGGATTTGCACGCAGTAGGCGTGGAAGGTCGACAGGAGTGGTAACTCGCTGCGAGGCCCCAGCATCTGGCGGAGCCGAGATCGCATTTCCTTGGCGGCTTTGTTGGTGAAGGTCACGCCCCAAATCCGGCCGGCAGGCACGCCTGACTGGATCAACCGCCGGATGCGGTACGTGATGACGCGCGTCTTGCCCGTTCCCGCGCCAGCCAGCACGAGCAGAGGGCCTTTCAGCGTTTCGACGGCGCGGCGTTGTGCCTCGTTCAGTCCATCCATGTTGTTCGGCAATGCGGTTTCGGCCTGGGACCGGGAATCAGTGCGGCGTTGAGAGCTCCGGCGGCAACGCTGCGGGAGAGCGCCGACGATGAAACGCTCACGTGTAGGCGGTCGGACCGAGTGCCGCAAGGAGAGGAGCCGGAAAGAGCCTTGTCTGCTTCTGTCAAAATGGCATGACCCGACCTGTCGACTCTCTGCGGAGTTGACACTTCCGGACGTAACACATGGCTGGGAAACGCTTTGTGACGTGCCTCGGTGCAGTGGCACACGGCTTGCTTGAGTCCGAGGCAACTTGGGTTCGGTCTGCCATCACGTTCGCGCAAGACGTGGGCAGTCGAGTTCGCTCATGAGACAACGGACGCGGGTCGGCGGGCGCTGAAACTCCCGGATCGGGGAAGTGGCGGCTGGCCGAGTCGCGAGAGACGCCTGGGAACGAGTCTGCTTTACAGGTTGGAGGATTCCGGACGTGGCAAAACAAATGGTCTACGCCGAGGATGCTCGGCAGCAGTTGCTGTCGGGCGTATCGAAACTGGCTCGAGCGGTGCGCAGCACGCTGGGGCCTCGAGGCCGCAACGCGGTGCTCGACAAGGGATGGGGATCGCCCAAGGTGACCAAGGACGGGGTGACGGTCGCTGAGGACATCGAGCTGGACGATCCCAACGAGAACCTTGGGGCTCAGTTGGTCAAGGAGGTGGCGAGCAAAACGAACGACGTGGCCGGCGACGGCACGACGACGGCGACGGTGTTAGCCGAAGCGATCTTCCGCGAGGGGCTGCGGATGATTGCGGCCGGGGCGGACGCGATGGCGTTATCGCGAGGCATGTTTCGGGCGACCGAGTTGGTAGCCAAGGAGATCGACAAGTTGGCTCGGCCCGTCGATGCCTCGAAGAAGACGGACATCCAGCGTGTGGCGACGATTGCGGGGAACAATGACCCGACGATCGGCAACGTCTTGGCCGATGCGTTTCTGAAGGTCGGAAAAGACGGTGTGATTACTGTAGAAGAGGGGCGAGCGGCCGAGACGACGGTGGAGGTCGTCGAGGGTATGCAATTCGACCGCGGCTTCTTGTCGCCTCACTTCGTCACGAATGAAGACGATGTGGCCTGCGAACTCGAGAATGCCTACGTCCTGGTCTATGAAGACAAGATCAGCAGCAACAAGTCGTTGATCCCGCTGCTCGAGGCGGTCAGCAAGGCAAACAAGCCGCTTTTGATTATCGCCGAGGACGTCGAGGGTGATGCCTTGGCGACGCTGGTGGTGAACAAGCTGCGGGGCATCTTGAGTGTCTGTGCGGTGAAGGCGCCCGGATACGGCGACCGTCGCAAAGCCATGCTGGGTGACATCGCCGTCGTGACCGGGGCTCAGCCGATCTTCAAGGATCTGGGGATCGACCTGGAGAGTGTCAAGCTGACCGATCTGGGGCGAGCGAAGAAGATCAAGGTGACGGCGGACGACACGATCATCATCGGTGGCGCCGGTTCGAAGGCGGACGTCGAAGGGCGTGCCGAACAGATCCGTCGCGAGATCGAGGAGACGGACAGCGATTACGATCGCGAGAAGCTTCAGGAGCGTTTGGCGAAGCTCGTTGGTGGCGTTGCTCAGATCAACGTCGGAGCGGCTACCGAGACGGAGATGAAGGAGCGCAAGGCGCTCATCGAGGATGCTCGAGCCGCCACGCAGGCGGCGCTCGAGGAGGGCATCGTTCCCGGCGGTGGCGTGGCGCTGCTGCGGTGTGAGCCGGCCTTGAAGAAGATCGACCTCGAAGGCGACGAGAGGCTGGGTGCGGAGATCATCGAGCGGGTCTTGAGTTATCCGCTGAGGATGATCGCCGAGAATGCCAGCAAGGAGGGTGCCGTGGTCGTCAACAAGGTGCGTCGCATGAAGGGCAAGACCGAGGGCTACAACGCCGACACTGACACCTATGGCGACATGATGGAGATGGGAGTCGTCGATCCGGCGAAGGTGGTCAAGACGGCACTTCAGAATGCCACAAGTGTGGCGTCGCTGTTGCTGACGACCGACTCCCTGATCACGGAGATCCCGGAAGAGGAAGAAGAAGGCGGCGAGCATGACCACCATCACGACCATGGCATGGGTGGCATGGGCGGAATGGGTGGCATGGGCGGCATGATGTAGTCGCACCATGCTCCCGCCGTGCGGTGAGAGTATCAACGGAACTAATGTTCGAACGATCCACAGACGCACAGGACCAGACGAGGAAGAATAGTCATGGCGAAGATCAAATTGCGACCATTGGACGACCGGGTGGTAGTGGAGCCGATCGAAGCGGAAGAGACGACTTCGGGAGGCATTGTGTTGCCCGACACGGCCAAGGAGAAACCGCAGCGGGGAACCGTCATCGCGGTTGGCCCCGGAAAGCTGCTCGACAGTGGCGAGCGAGCCGCGTTGTCGGTTTCCGTGGGTGACGAGGTGATCTATGGAAAATATGGCGGGTCAGATGTCGAGCTTAACGGCGAGGAGGTAAAGATCCTCCGCGAGAGCGACATCCTGGCGAAGGTCGTCAAGTGAGAGGTCTCGCGTCGCGGTGACGTACTTGGTTCGATTTCTCCAAGTACTTCGCGAGCAACGGGACCGGGGAGATTCAGAGCTCTAACGTGAAGGGACGATAAGCGTGGCCAAGCAACTGTTATTCGAGGATCATGCGCGGGCGAAGATGCTCGAAGGCGTGAACAAACTCGCCAACGCCGTCGGCGTGACGATGGGCCCGCGCGGGCACAATGTGATTATCGACAAGTCGTTCGGTGGACCGACGGTGACGAAAGACGGCGTGACCGTTGCCAAGGAGATCGAGTTGGAAGACCGCTTCGAGAACATGGGCGCCAAGCTCGTGGTCGAAGTGGCCCAGAAGACGTCCGATCTGGCCGGCGACGGCACGACGACCGCGACAATTCTGGTGCGAGCCATCTACAAGGAAGGGCTCCGCAACATCGTGGCGGGCAGTAATCCGGCTGCCGTGCGGCGCGGGATCGAGCGAGCGGTCGACGCGGCCGAGGCGAAGCTGATCGAGATGGCGGTTCCGGTCACCTCGAAAGACGAAGTGATGCACGTCGGCGCGATCAGCGCGAACAACGACCTGGAAATCGGCCGGCTCTTGGCCGATGCGCTGGAGCGAGTCGGCAAGGATGGCGTGATCACGGTCGAGGAAGGCAAGACGTCGGAGACTCAAGTCGAATACGTCGACGGGATGCAGTTCGACAAGGGCTACATTTCGCCCTATTTCATCAACCGTCCCGAGTCGATGGACTGTTTCCTCGAGGATGCCTACATCCTGCTGCATGAGAAGAAGATCAGCAATCTGCGATCGCTCGTTCCGATCCTGGAGAAGGTGAGCCAGACGGGCAAGCCGCTGTTGATCGTCGCCGAAGACGTCGACTCCGAAGCTTTGACGTTGTTGGTGGTGAACCGTCTGCGAGGCGTGCTCAATGTTTGCGCCGTCAAGGCTCCTGGCTTCGGCGACCGCCGCAAGGCGATGCTGGGCGACATGGCCGTCCTCACCGGAGGAACGCTGATCAGCGAAGATCTGGGGATCGAGCTGGAGAGCTTGACGCTTGAGCAACTGGGCCGAGCCAAGAAGGTGACGGTCGACAAAAACAGTACGACCATCGTGGAAGGCGCTGGTGACCGCGCCGAGATCGATAAGCGGATTGCTCAGATCAAGAACCAGATCGAGCAAACCGATAGCGACTATGACCGGGAGAAACTGCAAGAGCGGCTTGCCAAGTTGGCGGGCGGTGTGGCCGTGATCTCCGTCGGAGCCGACACCGAAGCCGATCTCAAGCAGAAGAAGGCTCGGATCGAAGACGCCCTCCATGCCACGCGGGCGGCCGTCGAAGAGGGGATTTTGCCCGGTGGCGGTGCGGCGTTGTTGCGGTGCAAGGAGGCGGTCGAGAAGGCCCGACAGGCAGCTCGCGGCGATGAAAAGATCGGCGTCGACATTGTCCTCAAAGCCCTGTCGGCACCTTTGAAGCAGATTGTCGACAACGGCGGCGAAGATGGTTCGGTCGTGGCCGAAGAGCTGCTCGACAAGGACGCCAAGATCGGGTACGACGTCAACACGCGTGAATATGTGGACATGTTCAAGCGAGGCGTGATCGACCCGGTCAAGGTCGTCCGGACGGCATTGGCCAACGCCGCCAGCATCGCCGGATTGATGTTGACGACTGAGGCGCTCGTAACGAATTATGAAAAAGAGGACAAGGAAAAACGCTCGGTCGAAGGAGTTGTCGCCTAGCGTGTGGAGTCCTCCCCATTACAGGCGGTCATGAAGCGGCCACTTCGTTCGGCGGGGTGGCCGTTTTTCTTCGCCGCGATCCAAAAACAGACCCGTGTTTTCGGCAATCAGGTGCGATCGGATGGCCAAACGCTGCTACTACGAAGTCCTCGGCGTCTCGCGGACCGCCACCGAGCAAGAAATTGCGGCGGCGTACCGCAAGCTGGCCGTCAAGTATCACCCCGACGCGAATCCCGGCGATGAGTCGGCGGCCGAGCGGTTCAAGGAGGCGGCTGAGGCGTACGAGGTGCTGAGCGATCCGGAAAAACGGGCTCGCTACGATCAGTACGGCCACTCGGGACTCGGCGATCAGATGCCTCAGTTCCACGGCGTCGATGAAATCCTGGAAGCATTCGGCGACCTCTTCGGGGGTGGCTTCGAGAGTTTCTTCGGGGGAAGACGTCGGGGACCGCGTCGAGGGTCCGACGTGCGGTGTGACGTCGAATTGTCACTCGAGGAGGCAGCGCTGGGCACCGAGAAAACGGTGAAATTTCGGCGCAAGCGAGTCTGCCAGGAGTGTCGCGGGACGGGAGCCGCCGAGGGGTCGGAGCGGGAGAGATGCCCGCACTGCGGTGGCCGCGGCCGCATCGTACAGTCGGCCGGCATTTTACGGGTCCAGACCGCCTGTCCCACGTGCGAGGGAGCCGGGACGATCGTCCGGCATCCCTGTCGGGCGTGCCGCGGGAGCGGGTGGGAAGCCGAGACGGTCAAACTGACGGTGTCGATTCCCGGAGGCGTCGATACAGGTGATCGGGTTCGAGTGAGCGGGGAGGGCGAACCGAGTCCCGAAGGGGGGGCTCGCGGAGACCTCTACTGCTTCGTTCACGTGCGCGAACATCCCATCTTTCACCGGGATGGGCGGCAACTCATCGTGGACGTGCCCATTACCTACAGCCAGGCCGTACTCGGAGCGACCATCGAGGTGCCGACGCTTACCGGTCGAGAAGAGCTGAAGGTGCCGCCCGGGACGCCGGCGCACAAGACATTCGTGCTGCGAGGCCACGGCATGCCCGATCCTCGAGGCGGTCGGGCTGGGGATCTCTACGTGCGGACGTACATCGAGGTACCGACGCGGGTCGACGAGGAACACCGAAAGCTGCTTGAGCGACTTGCCGAACTCGACCATGCCGAAGTTCACGCTCAGCGGAAGTCATTCTTCGACAAGATCAAGGAGTACTTTGTAACTCGAGAAGAAACCTCGACGCACGACAGCACCGCTGAGACGGCCTGATGGGCCAGAGGAGCTGGCTCGGCACGAGTTTTGCATGGAAACAAGGCGGATGCGTGCGAATGTCAGTGTGAACAAGGACCCAGGCCAATGAGACTTCGGCGTGGCAGGACAGCGAAGGCCGGGGTTGGGTGATCACGAGGAACGAGGATGAAGGGGACCATGAGCGAAGTGAAATCAAAAGAGTCGAGCCTCGAGGATCGAGATCCTCATGAGAACGTACGTGAGGAGGCCTCAGGAGCGCCCGAGGGTGCCGGTGGCGGCTCCACTGAGTCCAGTCATTCCACGCAGCAGGCCGACTCGCCTACTGTGGAGGAACTGCAGGCGAAGCTCGCCGAGGCAGAGGATCGGGCACTGCGGGCGCAGGCGGAACTGGAAAATGTCCGCCGGAGACTACGGCGGGAGATGGAAGACGAGCGGCGCTATTACTCGATGCCGCTGATCAAGGACCTCTTGTCGGTGCTCGACAACCTGCACCGCGCCATCGAGGCGGCTGAGACGACGGGCGCCACCGAGGGGCTGCTTGAGGGGGTGCGCATGGTCGCCGATCAGCTCGAGGAGACGCTCAAGGCGCATCACTGTATCCCTATCGAAGCGGCCGGTCTTCCGTTCGACCCGAACGTTCACGAGGCGATCGCCGAGCATCCTCATGAGGAACTTCCTCCGGGCACGGTCGCTCATGTGGCTCGGCGTGGTTTCAAACTCCACGATCGTGTCGTACGCCCTTCCCAAGTGATCGTCACCAAGCGGGCCGAGGGTTCTGAAGAGTCGAACGAGGCTGCTAGAGAGGAACCATCGGACCAGTCGACGTCCAGGTAAGCTCTTTTCATTCCGGATGATTCACCTAAGATGTAGCTCATCACCTTTGAGGAGACCATCGATGCCGACATACGATTATGCGTGCAAAGCGTGTGGCCATGAATTCGAACTGTTTCAATCGATCAATGATCCAGTCAAGCGCAAGTGCCCCGAGTGCGGAAAGAACCAGTTGCAGCGATTGATCGGCGCGGGAGCCGCTGTCGTCTTCTCCGGCAGCGGGTTCTACCAGACCGATTACCGGAGCGAATCATACAAGAAGGCGGCTCAAGCCGAGAAGAAATCGAGCGAATCGGGGAATGGTTCGAGCAAATCGAGCGGCGAAAAGTCGTCGAGTTCGACGAAAGGTGGGTGAGGGGTGAGCTGTTGAGTGCAGTCTAGTTGAGACTGCCCTGCGAGGAGACGATGAGCGGCAAGCGCACACGAGTGGAGGAGCCGTCTTCCGGGCTGGGGGGCCGGCAACGACTTTCCTGTCCCACATGTGGACAGGAATTTGTCACTGCGGACTCGGCCGCACTTCCCTTTTGCAGCGACCGGTGTCGCTCGATCGACTTGAAACGATGGCTGGGCGAAGAATACGGGATTCCCGTTGAATCGACGGGAGAGGACGACTCCGTCTAAGAGCAATCCCAAGCCTTCCGGCGGCATGCAACACTCGCGATGATGGGAACGACGCTGGCAGGTTTGGTTAGACGCACCAAGAGATAGGCTTCCAACATGGCCGTCGACGCTGGGGAAAACACGCAGGTGCTGGTGGGAGTCGACTGGCAGCGTCTTTTTCCCTGGCTCATCCTTGCCCGCTCGTTCAAAGTCGCCGCTTCGGCCACCGTCTTGTTCGTTGCGACGGTGGGGGCGATCGTCACGCCGGTCGGCTGGAGGCTCCTTGAGGTCATCGGCCTGGAGGACGTGGAGGTGGCGGAGGAGCGTTCGCAAGGAACGCACCCAGCCAACTCAACAGAGAGAGCCGACTCGCCCCGCGTCTCCCTAAGGTCGATGCGCTTGGGGACCGATTGGGGACGCTTTCCTTGGGAGGAGTTGGATTCGCACGTTTCCCCGGTGCAGTTGCCGGCGATCGTCATCGAAGGACCGTCGCAGATGACGCGGATGCCCGCTCGAATGCTGGGCCCGTGGTCGCACGTTGTGTTGGAACGATCTTCCTGGAAGACGCTCACCTATCACACCTTGGGTCTGCTCTGGACTCTCTTGGTATGGGGAGGGTGCGGCGGCATCATCACCCGGATGGCGCTCGTGCGTCTGGGAAGGGGCGAACGCGTCGGGCTGGTGGAAACAGTTCGGCATGTTTTGCAGCGTCCTGCCTACTTCCTTTCTCCCTTGCTGCCTCAGATCGCGTTCGTCTTGGCTGCTATCAGCGGACTGATTGCAGGGCTTTTGATGCGCGTGGGAGTCGGCGTTCTCTTGATGGCACTCCTGTGGCCGCTGGTCCTCTGCCTGGGGATCCTTGGAGCCGTGATCGCTCTGGGAACTGCTTTGGGATGGCCCATGATGTGGGCCGTACCGGGCGCTGAGCCGAATGGGGACATCTTCGAAGCGACGCAGCGGTCATTCTCCTACGCGTGGGAACGCCCGCTGCGTTACGGGTTCTACGTCCTCGTTGCGTTCGTGCTGGGATGCCTCGGCTGGATCGTCGTTCGGTGGTTCAGTCAGGCGGTCATCCATTTCAGTCTCTGGACGGTTGCCTGGGGAGCGTCCTGGGACCGAGTCGACGAAGTCGCCAGGTCGGACTCGGGCGTCGCCAGCGTCGGATGGGCGATCATCGCCGGATGGCATGCTCTGGTTCGCAGTGTCGCCGTCGGGTTTACCTACAGTTATTTCTGGGTGGCTTTCAGCGGCATCTATTTGCTGCTGCGTCACGACGTCGACGAGCATGTTCCGCTCGATCGCATCCACATGCCCGATGAAACGGACCGGTATGGGCTTCCGCCGCTGACACGGGACGAGTGGGGAGTGCCCGGAGTCGCGAAGGATGAAGAAGCGGGTGCCGGTGATGCGGCGCCGTCGCAAGGAGAAGCATCGGACGTTTCGACGCCGCCGGCTCAGGAAACGCCAGCGCCAACCGAGCAGGCGGAAGAATCTGCGAAGGATACCGAAGCGGGCGAGGAGGACTCGAGATGAAGCTGATCATCGCGCTGATCCAGCCGACCAAGTTGCAGGCGGTTCGCGAGGCGCTGGCTCGCATCGGTGTGGAGCGCATGACCGTTTGCGATGCGCACGGCTATGGGCGGCAGCGAGGTCAAACGGAGTTGTACCGCGGCGTCGAATACCAAACGAATCTCCTCCGTAAGACGGCGTTGGAGATCGCCGTCAACGACGACTTTCTCGATCGGACCCTCGATACGATTGTTGAGGTGGCAAGAACGGGCCCGGAAGGCAACATCGGCGACGGCAAAATCTTCGTGTTGCCGATGGACGATGCGTGGCAGATCGGCGGCGTCGCCCATGGACCGGAGGCGATTTGACGAGGTCTTGCAGCGGGGTTGGGGAAGTCGACTCAGCCCCGACGGAGCCGTCATGCCGTTGCCGCGAGGCTACAGCGGCATGGTCGGCTGGCGTTGGCGCAGCGGCGATCGCCAGTGGGTTCTCAAGGGGCAGCCTGCCGAACGAATTTCCGAAGAACAACTGGCTTGGGTGCACGGACTCTGCCGGCACGCCGGTCAACGGGGGATCCGGTGGTTGCCCCAACCGCTGGCTCGGCCGTCCGGCCAGACGGTTTACACCGCGTGGGATCGCTGCTGGGAAGTCCAGGAAGCACTCCCTGGGACGGCGTGTGTGCCTCCGGAGCGGATGGACCCTTCGAGGCTGATCGAGACCGTTCGGTCCCTCGGTCAGCTCCACTTGGCGATTGCCGACTACATGCCCGAAGGGGCTTCCCAAGCAGCGCCCGTCCCGGCTGTTCGCGTGCGGCTGCGGCGACTCGAAGAGCATCAAAGCCAGCTCGCCCAACTGCAGCGCGAAGTCTCGCGGCGACGTGATGGCGACGAGGAGCAATGCGCGTTGGTTCATCGGGTGCTGGAGCGATTCTCGCACGAGGCTGCGGCTTGCTACGAGTCGCTTCAAGCGGTTGCCGAACTGTCGATGCCGGTGGGGCCCTGCCTGCGGGACGTGCGCCCCGGCGACATCCTTTGGGAGGAAGACGAGCTATCAGGGTTTGTCGATCCGACGGCAGCGGGAATCGATTTTCCGTTCATCGATGTGATTCGACTGGTGGGGGAGATCGAGGAGATGCCGTTGGAATGGCCCGAGATCATCGAAATCTACGCTCGTGCCTATCCCCTCCCCGCGGGCGTCGACCGGTTGATCGGCCCCCTCTTGGAGTCCTCGCGTTGGATCAGCGTTTTGAATTGGATCCGATGGGGCGTGGTCCAGACGCGGCCGGGGGTGTCGTCCGAGCAGGTCAGTGAACGGATCCGGCAGCTTTCACGGCGATTGGGGATCGCGTGAGCGAGAACTCGATGCCTGTATCTTTGGGTGTAAGCAATCAAATGGAAGTGGAGACAGTAGGGGAGGCGAGCGACCTGGCCGATCGACGGACGAACTTGTGGCCGGCGTTGACCGTACGTCGGTGCGTGGCCGATAATGCGCAGGGCCGGAGCTCGGAGGCGGCCGGCTCGGCGAGCCGGAGGATGACGACGACGCGACAGTGAGATGGGAACGCATGATGGCGAGAGTGCAATCGGGGGGAGTTCGAGGATTGGGGAGAACGTTGGCCATCGCCTTCGGCTTGCTTGCGTCGTTGGCTGTTCCCGTTGCCGCGCAGCCTGAAGGATTCGGGTTCGGTCTGCCGGCTGGGCCCGGCGATGCGGCTGGTCTTGTGAAGCTCTCGGGGCACTTCGAACTCTACGAGGACGGAAGTGGCGGGCGGATCCTCGTCACGGCGGAAATCGCCGAAGGTTGGCACATCTATTCGGTCACGCAAGGGGCGGGAGCTCTGCCGACGACGATTCGGTTGGGCGAGACCGATCTCGTGAAGCTCACCGGTTCGTTTCTGCCCGATCAACCGCCAGAACGAAAAAAACAGAGCGTGGGCAAGCAAACGCACGTCATCGAAG
>WFWZ01000347.1 GCA_015490875.1 Planctomycetaceae bacterium | reverse complement strand
TTTTGGCAACGCGTTAAGGATCAAGGCGCGCCGTGCCGTTGGCTCCTGCCTTCGCCAAGGTACGCCGATCATAGCCCGCAGCCCCGCCAAGATGCAACGGATGGGGCGGTGGATTCCGATGTTGGCGACGTTTCGCTTGCCTTGATTCACTTCCCGGTTATCAGAAAGTGCAGATCCAAGACTACGTCCTGTCCACAGCAAACAGCCAACACTCTAGCGCTGACAGTAATATGAGTTTCACGTCGCCATCGTATCCTACAAGCACGAACTTTGTCACGCTACCTGAACTCGTACTACTCGAGACATGAACTGTTTTTCGATGCAGTGCTATCCGGTCGACGGTAGCCCGCCTGTTCCATAATTGAAACGGTCCCAAGCGACATGACTTCTCGAAAATGCCTTGATCGTACAACGTATCCAGGCTGAGTTGCATCAAAACCGGTAAAGCCAGGATCCCACCAACGAAAGCGCCACAACCAAGAATGAATATCCATGTTCCCGAACGTTGTGAGACAAAAGTACTGATGGTGGCGGCACCAAAAATCGAAAGAAAAAAGGTGACGACTAAAGCTGCGGAAACACCCTGTAGGAGGCGCCATTTCGAAATCGGCCACGATTGATATCCTGCAAAGTCTTTCATCGTCAATAAGGCGCACAGCAGACTGTTCACGGGACAGCCCACATGAGTTCTGCGTCGGTCAATCTTGGCGTCTTGGCATCGCCGGATGAGGCCTTCTGGTTTTCATGAAGGGCCCTTGGGCCCGAAGCGAGTGGCTCCCAAACTCCTCAACCGCCCATCACCCCCCACTCCTCACAGCCGTTTCGGATTGAACGGCGTCTTCGGCACCTTCCCAGAAGCGCGGCGATGCAACTCGTGCCGAAGTCTTCGCATCACGGACTGCGACGATTCGTCGGGCTGGATTGCCAGGTTGTGGAACTCGAGCGGATCTGTGTGGTGATCGTACAATTCGACCCCCTCGCGACCCTCGGCCCACTCCGTGTATCGCCAACGCTGCGTGCGAATGCTGCATCCCATGACGGGGTGCGGAAGTCGCGAATCGGCCGGCCGAAGGATTTGAGTCACGGCGAATCCCTGCCATGGAGCGAGTGGATCCTGCAAGAGCCGCTTGAGTGACCGACCAGCCAGGTTCTTCGGTGCCGGAACCTCCGCGATGTCGGTCAATGTTGGAAAGATGTCGATGAATTCAACGACCTTGTGACAGGCCTGACCGTTGCCCGCCGCTCCGGGGACGCGGATGATCAAGGGTGCTCTGGCGGCTTCTTCGAACAATGTCCGCTTCTGCCAAATGCCTTGGTGCCCTCCCAAGTGATACCCGTGATCGCTCCAGAAGACCACGATCGTGTCATCAGCCAATTCGAGTCGTTGCAGTGCGTCCAGCAACCGACCCACCTGGGTATCTACAAAGGAGGTGCATGCGTAGTATGCTTGCCTTGCTTGAAGCAGCAGCCTAGTCGGCAGGCCATAATTGGGAACAAAACAGTTGTGTGCCAGTGCGGCCGCCGGGATATCGTCTCGATCGTCGACCGGCGCATAGGGCAACCGCATCGTCGCAAGCGGGTACTGTTCGAAATACCGCTTCGGTGCGATGTACGGCGTGTGAGGCCGGAAGAAGCCGACAGCGAGGAAGAAGGGTCGGCCCCGGAACTGCTCCAGTAACCGAATCGCTTCCGTTGCGATCATCCCATCGGTCTGCTCTTCGTCTGCTCCGTCCGCCGCAAGCCAGCTCAGGGCTCCGCTGATTTTACGATGTGGTTCCGCGTTGAACACCAGCGATTCATCCTGCTTGTCCCGTCCTTTCGGATTGACGCGAATGTCCCATGATGGGGCGTCATCGAGGCCGTTGGTGCCGATCCCGGCCGGAACATCGTAGTGGTAGACCTTGCCGACCCGAGCTGCCACGTAGCCAGCTCGACGAAAGGCCTGGGGTAGGGTCACCACATCAGGCAACTGATCTCGGAAATGGCGATCGAGATCGTAGACGGCGATTGTGTCGGGCCTTAGCCCGGTCATGACCGAAGCCCGCGTCGGATTGCAGAGAGGCAACTGGTTGTACGCCCGATCGAATCGAACACCTGTGGCCGCGAGTCTGTCGATGTGAGGAGTCCGGGCGATGACGTCACCGTAGCAGCCAAGCGTGGTCGTTAGGTCATCCACCACGATGAATAAGACATTGAAGCGATGGCCGGTGGAACGGCCCCCGGCGAGCGCCACTTGGACATGAGACATCAAAATGCCCACGACGATCAACATGCCGAGATGTAGGACGCCGGAGCGTGGATAGAAACGTGTGCGGTCGAAAGCTCTGCTATCGTTCATGAAGTGCGCTTCTGATCTTGCCGTCTGCTCGGGACCCACCCATTCTTCATGCCACAATTTCCTCGATGACCTCGCCCCCGATGTCGGTCAACCGATAATCGCGGCCTTGAAAGCGAAACGTCAACCGCCGGTGGTCGATGCCCATCAGGTGCAAGATCGTCGCCTGCAAGTCATGGACATGTTTCGCATCTTCGACCCCCGCAAGCCCCAATTCGTCCGTCCGCCCATGGATGACGCCTCGCCGAAAACCACCACCGGCGACCCACATGGAATAGGCGTCGATATGGT
>WFWZ01000346.1 GCA_015490875.1 Planctomycetaceae bacterium | reverse complement strand
TCGAATTGTATCTCGATTTGGAAGGACTGATGCCGGTCGTGGAGGAACTGAAGCGAAGAGGCTGGCGCAACAAGCGATGGATCACGAAGAAGGGAACCGAGCGCGGCGGCCGGGCGTTCGACAAGAACAGCTTGTGGCATCTGCTTACCAACGTCACGTACATCGGCAAGATCAAGTACAAGAAGGAGGTCCACGAAGGCGAACACGAGGCGATCGTCGACGAGGACGTGTGGCAACAAGTGCAGTCGCTGCTGAAGCGGAACGGCCGAAGCGGCGGCGCCATGGGGCGGAACAAGTATGGTGCAGTACTCAAAGGCCTGCTTCACTGCGGCGCCTGCGAGTGCGCCATGACACCGACCCAAACGACGAAGAACGGAACCAAGATCTATCGGTACTATGTCTGCACGGCGGCACAGAAGCGAGGTTGGAAGTCGTGTCCTTCGCGGTCCATTCCCGCCGGCGAGATCGAGAGTTTCGTAGTGGAGCAGATCAAGTGTATCGGATGCGACCCGGCGCTGATCGCAGAGACATTTCAGCAAACACGCAATCACATGGTCCACCGCAGAGATGCCTTGGCTGCCGAACAGCGCCGTCTCCGGCGGGAACTTGCGGGCCAACAGCGCGAGCTCCAGCGCGTCGTGCGTGAAGCGCACACGAGCGAGGAAGCCGGTTTGATGGCGTCACGGCTCGCGGACCTTCAGGATCGCATTGCGTCGACCGAACGTCGACTGACCGACGTGCTCGATGAGACACACCGGTTGCAGGCCGAACTGATCGACGAAGGCGATGTCGCCCAGGCGCTGGCCGAGTTCGACCCGGTCTGGGAATCACTCAGCTTTCGCGAGAGGGCGCGCCTGCTGCAGTTACTGATCGAACGGATCGACTACGACGGGCGGGATGGGACAATCTGCATCACATTTCACGCCAGCGGGATCAAGGCGCTAACGAACCGAGAGTTTCCAGGAGACGCTGCATGAGCCAAACCATCAAGTTCCAGACCAAGGTCCACTTTCGCCTCGGCCGCAACGGCCGCAAGCACTTGGAAACCGGCGACAAGCCAGCCCCTCCGGCACAGCGCGGCCGCGTGCCACGCGTCGCCCGCTTGATGGCGTTGGCCATCCGGTTCGACCGGCTCATCCGAGACGGTGCCGTGACCGACCAGGCGGAGCTGGCCCGCCTGGGACACGTGACTCGGGCCCGGCTCACACAAATCATGAACCTGCTGCACCTCGCCCCGGACATCCAGGAGGCGATTCTGTACCTGCCTCGCGTCGAGTCCGGCCGCGACCCGATTCACGAGCGACAGTTGCGACCGATCGCCGCAGAGGCCGACTGGCGCAAGCAGCGACGGATGTGGAAAAACGTCGCAAGTTGTGCGACAGACACATCTTAGAGAATATTCTGGCGGCCCTTCTTGTGCTAGCATCGGCGGGTTTGTGTATTCACCCAATCGCCCTGACAAGAATCAGGGTCAATTGTGTGTAATCTCCCGTTATGAAAGCCCCCGATGGCTGGTACTCCGAAACGCCGTGGCCGACGGCCCGTCGAAGAACTCACCGACACCCAGCGCCGTGTCTTGCGCGAAGTGAAGGAATTCATCGCCCAACGAGGCTTCCCGCCCACGGCCAAAGAGCTGGGCGAGCGCCTCGACGTTTCTGCCGCTACGGCCCACGAACAGATCGGGCAACTCGTGCGGAAGGGGTTCATCCGGCGCGAGCCGCGAAAGGCCCGCGGCCTGACGATCTTGCGAGATCCCGACAGCGGACCTGTGGACCTCGTCTCCATTCCGCTTCTCGGTGCGATCGCCGCCGGCTCGCCGCTCCTTGCTGAAGAGAACATTCTCGGTGAGGTGATGATCGAGCGACGCTTGGCGTCGACCGGTCGCTGCTATGCGCTCAGGGTGACGGGAGAGAGCATGCGGGACGCCGCTATTCGCGATGGTGACGTGGTAATCGTGCGCCAACAGCCCGTTGCGGAAAGTGGCGATATCGTCGTGGCATTGCTGGCCGGTGAAGCCACGATCAAGCGGTTGTCGATTCGTGGACACACGATCGAGCTGCGCCCAGAGAACAAGGAGTTTGATCCGATAGCGATTGGTCCGGACGACGATTTGCGCATCCTCGGTAAGGTCATCGCGGTACATCGGAACGATGGTTTGTTGAATGCGTGACCGTGCAGAGGAATGTGGAGATGACAGATCGGAACGTTGCGGCTGCGGAAAACCGTGACAGTATGGTGGTGGAAGCGGACGTGTCTACTCGTGAGTTTTGGACGAATGAGCTTGAAGTTGCCTACGATCAAGTTTTGGAACAGGCGATGCAGCCCGACTTCGCGGATGCTTGGATCGGTAAGCGAACCGGCCGGCAGGTCGACATCCTACGAAGGAATCTCGGCCTGACCGAAACCAGGACGGGCCGCGGGCGCGTCCAGGCGAAGAAGGACGAACTACGCACAAACTATGACGAGCTGCGACCTTACATACTCGTCCAAGAGTTTGCTCGGTGCAAGGCGAAACTAGCGGTCATCACGGTAGCGCAGAAGGTGTTACCGCCCGATGTCCTGACGATGTGCCAAATGGGTGCCGACGACTACGACACGCTGGCCCTCTGTTTCGCCATCTATGCTCACGACGCGGGCGCGCTGCCGTCGATTCTCCATCTGGACCGAATTCATAAGACGGGATTCGCTCGCATGAAGATGAAGGGAAATCGACGACGTCCCAGCCGGAGCCTGGCCGACTTTTTGACCAGCCACACCGTGCATCAGATTCTTGTTCGATACGATCGTTCCAAGGCGGATGGCCGTACCAGTGAATTCAAGAACGTCATGGCTCATGAGCATCGACATCTCGTTTTCATTCGTCGTTGCGAACGGCCCAGTCGGATTATGCATGGGCACACCATTGTCCATGGCTATCGGCCCGAGTGGATCGTGCTCGTCTACTACGACGGAGCGAAACGCGTCAATATCTCCTCGTTGAGCGTTCAAGACTCTTTGGAAATCGCCGATTGCATCGCATCGGAATACTACGGAACCGACTGCGAATACGAGAATGACCGGGAGGTCACGTACGCGAGACAATTCGAACGCTTTTTGTCGCATCTCCGCAGCGGTGCCGACGAGGAGCTGACGCTCGTGGAAGTGGTGGTCGGCAATGCACCGCTAGACGGATCGCCCAGTATGACGCTGACGCATCGGCAGTCGCGTCCCATTGGCCCGGCGCTGGATCAGTTCGAGCGAGCTATCGGAGATGTGTTGTCGACGTTGGACAACATCGAGAGCATGAAGGTGCTGTACCGGGGAAAGCGGGTCAAGCTCATTCTCGAAAAGGTCGACCAGACCGACGACGAATACGTCATGCGGTACTCGGACCACCAGCTCAACCCGCTGGAGCGAATCTCGTTCGAAGACTACATGAGGAATACGCATGCCATCCCAGTCCTCTCGACGGAAAAACGTTTCAAAAGGCCTAAGCCTTGAGCACGTTGGCAGACTGCTTCAGGATGGTGCCGTATTCCGGTCGCCATCGAAGGGACTGTTGGCAGCGGCCGAGCACCTTCGCAAGCTGGGAATCATCGATGCGGTCACCGAGGAATTCGTTTGTTGCGCCAATGTGGAGGACGGCGATTTCTCGTCGACGAACCGCAACTGCCCGGGACGCATTTATGTGACGAACGGGGCGTTCGACTCCGGTGAGCTCCAATGCCCGATGTGTGGTAGGCATGTCTATCCGGACACCTACGAGAAACGGCGATACACAGAACTGCGTGCCGACGTGTCGCCAGACGGCGTCCTTGCCTATGTAGGCACGGCCCTTGCGGATGTCGATCCAGGTTTGCGTCAGCTGGCGCCAGGTGTGTTCCGCCTTGATGTGGGTGACGAGACAGTCACCGTGTGCATCGTCGAGTACTGTGGCGACGATCGCTATCTGACACGTGATCGCGCCACATCGAATCCCACCTGCTTCATCGCGGTCAATCCACGCGACTTCGAGGGACGATTCCTTGAGGAACCGTGGGTACAGCGCCTGCGGCTGGCCGACATGGTATGCGGAACCGTGGAC
>WFWZ01000345.1 GCA_015490875.1 Planctomycetaceae bacterium | reverse complement strand
TCGTCGGAGCGTTCATGGAAGGGCTGCTTCTGGACATTCGTTTGATCGCTGTGTTCGTTACTTACCATACGGCAGCGTGGATCTACGTCATGATGGGCTGTGCGATCCTGAACCGTGCCCGTGTGCGGTTGGCACGCGTGGGACGCGAGCATCCCTGACGGGGACCTACGGGAAACCCCGATCTACGTCTTGACCTTTTCGGCTCGCGGGCGTAACGTAGGGAGCGTCACTGGCCCCTAGTGTAACGGCAGCACGACTGACTCTGGATCAGTTAGTCTAGGTTCAAATCCTAGGGGGCCAGCTTTCTTCCTGTGGGGGCACCCGCGCCGATGCCCGACGCCGATCGTTCGCCGAATGCGGTTCACGAGCTGATCTCGCGTCGAGTCCGGACGCGGCGGAAGGCGAAGGGCTGGACATTGGACCAGTTGGCGTCGCTCAGTGGCGTCAGCCGGTCGATGCTGAGTCAGATCGAGCGGGGCGAAGCGAACCCCACGCTGGGGGTGGCCTACAAGATCGCTCAGGCGCTCGGTGTTTCCCTGGGCGAGTTGGTCGACACGGCATCGACGCAGCCTCGCATCGACGTCATCCGCGCTTCCGACAGAGCGTATTTGTTTCGCGAGGACGCCGAGGTGCGCATTCGGACGCTCTCGCCATTGCACCTGGAGAAGGACGTCGAGTTCTACGAAGTTGTGTTGCAGCCGGGAGCCAGACTGGCGAGCGCTCCGCATTATGCGGGGACGCGCGAGTTTCTCACGTTGCAGCGCGGCCGGGTGCGGGTAGTTTCGAGCCAGGAGCAGCGCGAGCTCGAGCCGGGAGATTCCGCCCATTATCCGGCCGATGTGCCTCACGCCTTGGAAAACGCCGGCGCTGAGGAGGCTCTGATGTTCCTCGTGGTGATCTACACGCGGCAGTAGGTTGAGACGCTAGCTCTCAGAAGAGTCCCGGGCCAGGTTCGAAGCCCAGCTCGCGCACCTGGTCGAAGTCGTCCTCGGCTTCCTCTTGCCGTCCGGCCTTTGCGCGAGCAAGGCCTCGGTGGTAATAGAGCACCGCGAGCACTTGCCGCAGGTCGTCCTGGCGGCGGACCCAGCGGCGCACGTCGACGCGTTGCCGGGCTCGAACAGACACGCGTATCTCGAACGCCGCAGGCAACTCGGCCATCACGCGCAGGGCCGCCTCGGCATCGCGGACGGCGGCTTGCGCGTCGTTCATGGCGTATTCGACCATCGCCAACGTGTCGAGGAACTGGCCGAGATCCATGGCCGAGCGAATGCCGCCGTCCAAGTCGATTCCCCAGCCGTCGGCGTCAAGATCCCCGTTGAGGCGTTCGACGAAGTCGGCCGCCTTGTCGGCTGCTTTGGGAAGCCGCAGCTTCTTGTAGACGGCGTACTGTTCCACGTACGCAGCAACGAGCATCTGCCGCAGTTGCTTCAGTTCCTCCGCATAACGATCCGGGGCGAATTGACGCACGGCCGTGGCTCGCCGTTGATATTGATGGATTTTTTTCCGGAGGATGGCGATGGCTCGACTTACGTGGTGCAGGGCGCCGCTGGAGTCGTTGACTTCTGCGAGTGTCTTGGCGGCGCAGAGGGCGAGGTAGGCGTCGGCCGCTGCCCGGAGACGGACGTCATCGCGGAGGAAGACGACGCGGCGGGCGTCTTCGAGCGCTTGCGGGAGTTCTTCGCCGGCCAGGGCTCGATGGTAGGCCAGGCCGTTGAGCATGGCGAGTTCGGACCATGTCAGGGTTCCGTGTTCGGGGAGCGGACCGGCCTGGCGGCGGTGGAGTTGCCAGAGCTTCTTCCATTCGGCCAAGGCCTTTTTCGGTTGGCCTTGGTGAAGCCACAACGTGGCGCGGTATTGGTAGAGCAGGCCGGGAGGAGCCCCATGTTGCTCGGCTGCCGAGAGATCCTGTGCGGCAAGCTTGTATTTGCCGAGTGTCTGCCAGGCCTCGGCACGCTTTAGATGCCAATGGGGACTTTCGGGAGCCCATGTGACGGCTCGAGTGAGCCACTGGAGTCGGCGCGGCGTATCGCCATCGAGTTCGGCGTCGCGAGCCAAAGCCGCGCACCAGCGTGCCAGCTCGCGGGGAGCTTCCTTCCACGCCGCGCTGGCCAGCAGGGCGACGAGCAGGAGTCCGAACCAGAAACGGGGACCGGGTCTTCGAAGCATGGTCACGAGCGGGGAAGCAGATGGGGATCGACACGTCTGATGAGGCGCAGGGCCGTTTCCACCAGCCCCATCATAATCGGGCGCCGGCGAACACCGCTAGTTCGGTGGGGAACGTGCTGCGAGTTGACGTGGTGCTCCATGGACACGTAGAATCGTGGGGCCTGAGCGGCTTGGGCGCGCAGCTGTTCACGAGTGTTCCTCAAATGGGGATGCGGTTTCTTCCTGCCTCGTTTCAAGGACGACGTTTGCCATGGCGAAGTTGGTTGCCAAGAACGGGCCCTTGCAAGGGAGATCGATTCCTCTGGAGGGAACCGAGTGGACGTTGGGACGCCAGCCCGATTGTTCGATCGTCGTTGATGAGCTCGAAGTGAGTCGCCATCATGCGCGCATCACCTTCCGGGACGGCTGTTACTATTTGGAAGATCTCGAGAGTAGCAACCACACCTACGTCGACAATGTCCCTTTAGCCCCGTTCGAACAACGGTTACTCGAACATGGCGACGAGTTCGCCCTCTCGACGATCCGTTTTCAGTTTCTCGAGGACGAACCGGCGGGGCCAGCCTTCGGAGACCCTTCGGAACTCTTTGTGGAGGACACGCCTGACTCGGTTTCCTCGACGATTTCCTCGAAACTCGGGCTGGCAGGCCTCAGCGATTCGGGGAAACTGATCGCCAGTCCCGCTATTACGCTCGAGGCGATGTTGGAAATCAGCCGGGCGCTTGGGCGAGCCTTGTCGCTCGACGAAGTCCTTCCTCAGGTGCTCAACAGTCTCTTCCGCATTTTTCCTCAAGCCGACCGAGGCTTTATTGCGCTGCTGGATGACGACGGGAGTCTCATTCCTCGCTGGTCGAAGACGCGTCGGGAGGAGATGGCGGGGTTTCGAGTCAGCCGCACGATCGCTCGGCAGGTCATGGAACAGAAAGAGGCCATCCTCTCGGTCGATGCGTCCTCCGACCAGCGTTTCGACGGTGCCGAGTCGATTGCCAACTTCCGTATCCGCTCGGTGATGTGCGTGCCGCTGTTGGACATCCACGAGGAGCCGATCGGCATTCTGCAAATCGATACGATCGATCAACGGAAGCGATTTCAGGAAACCGATCTGCGCGTTCTAGCCGCCATTGCGACTCAGGCCAGTATTGCGATCGACAATGCGCGCATGCATGAGCAGACGCTGCGCCAGCAGGCGGTCGAGCGGGATCTCGAGTTGGCTCGCGAAGTGCAAGGGAGCTTCTTGCCCGAAGCACGTCCCGAAGTACCAGGATTCGAGTTCTTCGACTTTTACGAGCCGGCCAACCATGTCGGTGGCGATTACTTCGACTACATTCGACTCCCGGACAACCGCGTGGCGGTCGTCGTCGCCGACGTCGTCGGGCACGGCGTCGCGGCGGCGCTTTTGATGGCCAAGCTCTCAGCCGAGTTCCGATACTGCGTTGCCACCTATCCCGATCCAGGCGAAGCCATCACGGCCTTGAATCGGCGGCTTTCCGATATCCCGGCGGGCCGGTTCATCACGCTCGTGATGGCCATGCTGCGTGCGGACGACGATCGCGTCCTCGTCGTCAATGCCGGCCATATGCCGCCGCTTGTGCGAAGCACCGATGGCTCGGTGCGCGAAGCGGGCGGGGACGAAGAAGCCTGTTATCCGGTCGGCATCCTGGAAGACAGCGAATACCGAGCCATCTCTTTTTCGCTGGAACCAGGCGAATTGATGCTCTTGTTTACCGACGGCGTATTCGAAGCCTCCGACGATTCGGGCAAAATCCTCGGGTTGGAGGCGATGCAAGAGAGCATGGCTCGATCGGGAGGCAATCCCGAGCAAACGGTCTTGGACCTCGTGGAGCTCGCTCGTCGCCACGCCGTCGAACAGGAAGACGACATGTGCCTGGTGGCCGTGAAGCGGAACGCTTGAGTCGGCCGTCTTCCCGTTTATACTCGGTGGGGAGAGGCTTCTGAGATCTCGGCGGGCCGTGATGCGCCGACAGAGCGTCTCTTTTTTTCCTCGCCGCCTGCACCAAGACCATGAGTTTTGCCATGTGGATTCTTTTGAAACGATATGCGCTGAACGCACTCGTGACCGTTTGGCTGGGTGCCGTTGCTCTTCCGGCGATGGCACTCGAACCGGCTGCTACTGAAGAGGACGCTCGGCTACAGGGCGAGTATTACGGCCCGAGCAACTACCAGATGTTTCTCGGGCTTCAGGTGCGAGCACTGGGCGAGGGCCGCTTCGAAGCTCGACTCTATGAAGGCGGCCTCCCCGGCAACGGCTGGTACGGAGACGCGCCGGTTTATGAATTGGTGGGCGAAAGGGATGGTCCGTTGTTGACCTTGCGCGGCGGCGATTGGATCGTCGCGATCCGATATCCTTATGCGACGGTGTATCACCGAGGTGGAAGCTACGCCGGAGGGCTCACGAAGGTGGTTCGTTCCAGCCCCACCTTCGGGCTCAAAGCGCCCGCCGGAGCAATCGTTCTCTTCGATCCGGAAGTTCCCTCGCTGCGGCGATTGGTCCACGCCAAGCTGACTCGTGACGGATTTCTGTCACGAGGTGCTGAGACGGCGGATCGGTTCCAGGACTTTCGGTTGCACGTCGAGTTCCGAACGCCGTGGATGCCGAAATCGCGAGGGCAAGCTCGAGGCAATAGCGGAATCTACCTTCAACGCCGTTACGAGGTCCAGATTCTCGATTCGTTCGCCGAGCCTCCGGTTTTCAATGGAGCGGGAGCCATCTACCGGACGCGACCTCCGGCGATCAACATGGCGTTTCCACCGGGGCAGTGGCAGACGTACGACATCGAATTCACCGCGGCTCGGTTCGATCCTTCCGGCGGGAAGGTACTCCCGGCGACCGTTACCGTATGGCATAACGGTGTCTTGATCCATGACCACTTTCCGTTGCCGAACAAGACGGGAGCGGGTCGTCCGGAGGGGCCGGAACCGGGACCGGTCCTGTTTCAAGACCACCGAGACGAGGTCGAGTTCCGCTACATCTGGATTCAGCCATTACCCGCTCTCGCCCCGAGTGGCTTTCGTCCACGCGTGGCATGCGGGGCGGGGACTGCCATGAGTCGTCACGAGGCCGGCGCAAGCGAAACGAGCCGAATCGGCGTCGCAAAAGGCGTTATAGGCGACGCCGTGCACCGCTGGTGAGGCGGCGGCCACGGATGCCAACATCCCCACGTGCTTCGCCTGGGAGTCGTCGCTAATAGATTGGCCTGCCTTCGGCGACAGAACTTGTTGGTCCTGTGGATTGTCGGGTACCGAGTGGGGGACGGTCAGGCCGACTAAGAGGGGCAGTTCCAACCGCGACCAACGTTGGAGCATCATGTGCACCGCCAGAGCGTCTCGGTGGAGCGATCCACCGGGCCAGTAGCCCCAGTGGATGTCGATCCCAATGCCGCGCAGCCCCAGTTCGGCTCGAACCAGCGCGTCGGCAAAGTAGAAGGCGGGAAGTTCCAACTCGCTGCGAATCAGCGTTTCGCTCCAAGGCTGATCAAATCGCATCACGACCGGCGTTCCTTGGGCTCGCGACCGGACCGATTCGATGGCCGCCGCCGCCACGCGAAGCCGATCGTCGCTGACGAGGCCCAAGTCTCCCGGAACATTCAACCCTGCCGCGACCTGCCACAAGTCGACGCGTCCCCGATAGCGTACGACCACCTGTCCGATGAACTCGTCGATCGAACGGAGCAAGACGTCCAGGGATCGATTCTGAAGGAGATAGACCCAGTCGGGGAGCCAGTGGCGGTCGATGCGCAGAAGAGGGCCGAGCAGGATGCGCCGCTGCTGGGACTGAGCCCAGTCAACCCACCGGTCCACCTCGTCCCACTGCATCCGTCCTTCTTCGCTTTCCACGTCGCGCCATCGGACCGGGATCGAGACGGCGTCGAACATTTCGAGGAATAACTCTTCCATCGAGGGTGAGGCGAATGGCGTTCCCACGGTCCCGACCCGAAGCGTGTGGGGAATCCCGATCGCATCGGCCGCACGCTGCCGTTCAAAGCGGCGCAGATCTTCCATCAACGCATCGATGGCGCTCAAGCCGTGGTTGATGCTTTGGCAAGCCAGGTCGACGTCGCGATGACACAAATGGTCCAGAAAGGCTTGCTGGGAGGCTCGAGCCTCGGAACGCGAGCAGCTACGGATGGGAACGCCGGCCGACTCCATTTGAGACAGGAGTTCGCGGAGCCGCGAGAGGGTTCCTCGAGCCAGTTCCCGCTCGAGTTGATACGGCCGTTCCTGTTCTCGCAGTGACGTGGTCGCGACGCAGATCCACTCTCCCGAGTCGAGAATCCATGGGCAGACGAAAACACCCGATTCCGACACGTTTCGCCGATGAACCAGGCGTCCCGCCTCGTCCCACTCGGTCGTTCCCTCCCAAGGGCAACGGTCGACACCGAATACGTGAGCGACCTCCGGGGCGAACTCGGGGATGCGTTCCCGCCGAGTCACTTCGAAGTAGAGTGCGCCCATTCGATCCGACCTCGTGCGTCCCCACGCCCTCGTTCGCCCCGATCTATCGACCCCCGATCCGCCTGTCGCACTCGACCAGTCTAGCCGATCCTACCCCTCTAGGCCAGCGCCGGCCCCAGTTCGGGACGCCTGCTTGTCGGCACTTTTTCCGTTGGTATACTTTGGGCCAACTTTGGTGCGTCGGTGCTCGTAAACCCCGGAGTCGGCTGTTGCCCTTACCCAAGGAGTGATCATGACTGCCACGCCGCTGCTGGAGACGAATCTGGAATCCTTCCCCGTGCGTCGCGGCAAAGTGCGCGACATCTACGACCTGGGCGACCGGTTGCTTCTGGTCAGTACCGACCGCATCAGCGCTTTCGACTACGTTCTGCCCACCGGCATCCCGGATAAGGGGCGTGTTCTGACACAGATCTCGGCCTTTTGGTTCGACTGGCTGGGCGTGCCCAATCACATGCTGTCGTTGGATCTGTCCGACGTCGATTTCCCAAGCGAGCAGATGCGTCAGGAGTTCGCCGGGCGGAGCATGCTCGTTCGTAAATGCGAAGTCGTTCCCGTGGAGTGTGTCGTCCGGGGCTACCTCGAAGGATCGGGTTGGCGCGAATATGAAGAGACTCAGGCGGTTTGCGGCATCAAGCTACCGGCCGGTCTGCGTCGCTGCGATGAGCTGAGCGAACCCATTTTTACGCCGGCCACCAAGGAAGAATCGGGGCACGACATCAACATTTCGTTCGAAGAAATGTGCAACCGTATCGGGCGGGAAACCGCGGAAACGCTGAGGGACCGGAGCATCGACATTTACACTCGGGCTCGAGAGTATGCCAAGACGCGCGGTATCCTCATCGCCGACACCAAGTTCGAGTGGGGATGGCACGATGGCGAACTGCTGCTCATCGATGAAGTCCTCACGCCCGATAGCTCACGGTTCTGGCCGGCCGAAGAATACGAACCCGGCCATCCGCAGCCGTCGTTCGACAAACAGTTCGTCCGCGAGTGGCTCAGCGATACGGACTGGGACAAGAACAGCCCACCACCGGCACTGCCACCGGACATCGTCGAACGGACGCGCAAAAAATATATCGAAGCGTATGAGCGCTTGACCGGCAGTCCGTTTTCCCTCTGACAGGAGCTTGCCGCCTGAGTCGCTTGGGTCGCTACCGCGGTGCTCTCGCCTTTTGGGCGGTATTCGCAGTCGGTCTGCTGTGGAGCGCTCCTCTTCTTTCGGGTCGCGCTCGGCTCGTCTTCCGCGACGGCGCCTCCTATTACGATCCGCAGTTCCACTTCCTTCGCCGAGTCTGGCAGCAAGGTTCCTTTCCTTTGTGGAATCCGTGGGAAAACGGTGGGATCGACATGGCGGCCGATCCGACCTACGGACTTTTTTACCCGCTCAAGCTCCTCTTGCTGGTACCGGTAAGGTGGCCCATTCCCTATCACCTCTTCCTCGTTGCTCACTGGGCGCTCGCCTACACCGGAATTTACTTCGGGCTCCGGCGTTGGCGCTATCGCCCGACCACGGCTGCTCTGGCCTCCGCCAGTTATGCCCTCGGTGGACCACTCCTGTCGCAGTTTCATAATGCCATCTATCTCGTCTCGATCGCCTGGTTGCCCTGGGCCTGGTTCGCACTCGAAGATTATCTCCAGGAGGGTTCGCGCCAGCGGCTCGTCGTGGCCGGCATCGCTCTCGCGATGATGGTGTTGGGTGGCGATCCTCAGATGGCCGTTCATGTCCTGCTCGTTGCTTTGTTGCTTCTGGCTGCCGGCCAAGGCCGTGTCCGACGCTGCAAGCGATGGGCGGGAACCACTCTCTTGATGTTGTCACTTGCCGCCGTACAGCTTGTTCCATCGGGCCTAGCGTCCCGACGTTCCTACCGGAGTCTCTATGACCAGCCTCGGTCCATCTGGACGCGTTGGTTTCAGCGCCAGCCCGATGAGCCGGCTCCCGCAATCGCAGCACGACAACGCCGGGCCGGACATGACGTCGAAATCTATGCCTTTAGCGTCGCACCCTGGCGCTGGGCCGAGTTGCTATGGCCAAACATCGGAGGCCGCCTCGCGCCTCGCTATTCCCGCTGGTTCGATACGATTCCGGCCGAGAGCGCCTGCTGGTCCCTTTCCCTCTACGGCGGCCTGGTGCCGTGTCTGGCAGCATTTACGGCGTGGCGAGTCCGTCGAGGAAGCCGGCGACGGCGGCGCGCGACGTGGTTGGTGATCGTGGCTGGTGGAGCCGCCTTGGGATATTACGGAGTCGGCTTTGTACTGCGCGAAATCGCAGGTGGGTTCGACTCGGATGGGTTCTCAGAATTACCACCGGCTGCCGGCGGACTCTATTGGCTTTTCGTCCAAGTCATTCCCGGTTACGAGTTGTTTCGCTATCCGGCCAAATGGTGGCCGCTTGCGGCGTTGGGCCTCTCCATCCTTTCCGCTACCGGCATGGAAGCGGCGTGGCGGCGGCCTCGATACCTGCGACACATATGTGTCATCCTCCTGGCAGTTTCCTTGCTGCTGGCTCTACTCGCGTCGCCATGCATGCCCCGACTCGTTCATTGGTGGTCGACGGCCCCGGCCGATCCGTTCTTCTCGCCGCTCTCGGCCGAAGCGGCTCGCAACGATCTTCTTCGCGCTTTGGCTCACACGGCCGTGACGGCCGGCGTCGCCGCTCTCGCGCTGGGGATGCGTTTCCGGTTTCGTGTTGCGATCCTCGTGCTGGGGACACTCGTCGACTTGTACCTGGCCAATGGATGGATCCTCATCACCGGTCCCGTACCGGACAGGACGCTCGAGGTGCACGGCGACTCCGGTGGTGCCCCGGAGCCGAGACCGGCTGCGTTTCCCTCCGGGCGAATCTACCGCCCCGCCGGTCGGCTCTTCTTTCCCGCATCGCTGCGCGATCTACCGGGTCAGGAGCGGCTCGTCGCACTCCGTTCTTGGGACGAAGCCACGCTTTACGGAAAGTACTATCTGGAACTAGCCTCGCCGTGGCACCAAAGCGGTCTGGGCATCGGCCCGCAGCGAGGTGCGTTCGCCGGTGTCGTCGGCCACCGGTCGGCGGTCATGCCGGCCGATCTGGGGGTCGCGCTGGACGTCGCCGGCCACCAAGGCCGACGTGCAGGTCCCGTGACGGTGGCCCGTTGGAGTTTGTTGAAAGACTTGGGCGTAACCGCCGCCATTGTTCCTCGGGCGGCAGCGAGTCCCGGAGGACGCGTCCGGTCTATTGCGGAGGGCGCGGTGCTTGAGGTTGCTTCGTCCGGCGAGTTCGGCTGCCAAGTGGTGGCCCTCGAGAGGGCCATCCCCGACCCGGCGCCCCAAACGCGCCGGTTGTCGCATTGGAAGGAGTGGATGGAGCGGCAATTGGCTGACGGAAACGAGTGGCGCGTCGATATGTCCAGGGAACAGTGGCAGCAGCAGGTACGGCGATGGGCGCTGGATCCGCAGGACGTGCAAGCCAATACGACTGCTCGCGTCGGCCCCTTGTCGTGGGGCGTGGACCGAGTCTCTGTTGAGGTCGACTCCCCTGCCCCGGCGTTGGTCGTGTTTCCGATGCGGTTCGCGCCGGCGTGGAGAGCCTGGCGATGTGGGGCAAACGGCGACATGTCTCGTCTGGCGGCCGTGCGAGTCGATGGGTTGTGTTTGGGAGTCGTGGTGCCTCCGGGCCGGCACCGAATCGTCGTCGCGTATCGCCCCACAGCGCTCTACCTGAGTGGAGTTGTTTCGGCCTTGAGCTGGTCGTGGCTGGGCGTCGGCCTTTTGATTCAACTCTATCGATTCGGCCGGTCGAAGAGAAGTTAAGGGTAGCGAACGGTCTGACGGCGGGGACGCCAGGTGCCGTGCCATCTTGCCGGACCGTTAGAGCCTCCCTAAACTGATATTCGTCCAAGCTTGGTCGGACACCCACCTTACTTGCCGCATGGGGAGCCACGAAGGATGCCTCACCTGCATATGTTGGGCTTGTTGTTCCAGCCCGGTTTCCGCTGTACGAGGTGACCCCACCTTTCGTGCTCGCTCGCCCGAGTACCTTTCCAGGCTAATGCCGAGCGTTCTTGCGAGTCGCCATTGACCTGACTCGAGTGCGTTTAGTTTCCCGCGGGCGGCGAGTTCCTGAGATCTTCCTCTCCAGGTTTATACGGCGCCGACGGCGGAGGCGCCACTTTTGCGGCGATGAGTGCCGCGTCTGTGGCACAGCCTCGAACTCGGCTGCTCCCCAACTCAAGGAACTCAAACCATGGCTACGGACTTTCGGTTGAAAGAACAACTCCCCGACCTGACCGATCGCATCGTCGATACGTACCATACGATCAAGTCGATGAATTACCTCGGGCATTTCCCACTGCCCAACAAGGAGGCCATCGTTTCGATCTTGGCCGACTTGCGGGAGGTGCTTTATCCCGGATTCGAGCGCCGTGAGGGGCTTCACTTGGGCAATGTGACCTATCACGTCGGCGATCTGATCGACAGCCTGCACGACCGACTGACAACGCAGATCACTCGAGCCCTCATTCACGACCACCGTATCGGCGAAGGTTGCGAACCGTGCATGGACCGGGTCGATTATGAGGCGAAGGCGCAGGCGATCACGATCGAGTTTCTCGAGACGTTGCCGAAACTGCGCGAGGTGCTCGCGACCGATGTCCAAGCGGCCTATGACGGCGACCCCGCTTGCCGCTCATTGGAAGAAGTCGTCTTCTGCTATCCCGGACTCGAAGCGGTCACCGTGTACCGGCTCGCCCATCAACTATTGAAACTGGGCGTTCCCTTCATTCCCCGCATGATGACCGAGTACGTGCACAAGGAGACGGGGATCGACATCCATCCGGGAGCCACGATTGGGCCTCATTTCTTCATCGACCATGGTACAGGCGTGGTGATCGGCGAGACTTGCGAGATCGGAGCTCATGTCAAGCTCTACCAGGGCGTGACACTCGGGGCGCTCAGTTTTCCCAAGGACAGCCAGGGCGAACTCGTTCGGTTCACCAAACGCCACCCGACGATCGAAGACCATGTCGTCATCTATGCAAACGCGACCATTCTCGGAGGCGAGACGGTGATCGGCCACCACTCGGTGATCGGATCGAGTGTCTGGTTGACGTCGAGCGTGGCGCCTCACACGACGGTGACCATCGAAAAACCGACGCTGCGCATGCGAGGCGAAAAGCGGAAGGAACCCGAGGCGGTCCACTACGAGATCTGAATCAACGTCGCATCGACGTAGGTCAGGCTTTCCAGCCTGACTGGGACAGCCGTCCATTATGGCCACCACCGACCGGGTGCATACACTGGCTTACAGTTGTGCTGCCCTGCCAGAGATAGGCAGCGATCCTTTTCGTGCTGGGAAAAAGAAGGGCCAGCCAAACCGATTGTGCATCTGCCGGTTTAGCCTGCTGTCATCTCTTTCGTTGAATGACGCTTGGCGCCACTCTTCCGGCCCAACGGGCCGGCACAATCGAGCCCGGGGCAGAGCGATGGCGGCGGTCACGCCGACATCGCGCCGCCCTGGGAAGGCGGCTGCCTCCGGTAGTGCCAATCAACGCTCAAATCTCAAACCGCAATACCCTCCCCGAAGACCGGGAGTACAAGTCCATATATGCACCCCACCGTCCACTCTCGATCCCCCCATCACTGCGCCACGCTGCGCTTGTAGGCTCGGAACTTGTCAGCGTACGCCGCCGGAGGCTTGCTGCGCGCCGCGTCGCTCAAGCCGCGCATGCGGTCCTGCTGCCGACGGACCGCTCGACGCTCGTCGCCGCCGGGCCGCAGACCGAGACTTCGATAGATCCTCCGCAACTTGCGACGAGCCGCTTCGTCTCCTTGCTCTTCGAGTTGCCGGAGATGTTCCCACTTCTCCACGAACTTCCGGAGTTGTTCGGGAGTCCACTTGAGCCGCTTGAGCAACTCGGGGTCCGGGTCGTCCTGTTGCTTCTTGAGATACTCCAGCACCATGTTGGTCGCCCGACGAGTGTATTCCAGGTTCGCTTCGTCGGCGCGAGCTCCTTCGAGCGGCGCGGCGGGAGCGGGCGGCGTCGCCGGTCCCCGCGACCGGTTCAACTCGCCCCTCGCTCCCAACGGCTCGCTCCCACCTCCTCCACCGGCTCTTCCCGGCTCGCCCGATGGAGATCCCGACCCCGGAGTCGGCGAACCGGCCTGCGAAGCATCTTGGGAACTTTCCTGTTCCTGGCCCGCCGACGACTGGCCGCTCGAGTCACCGTCCTTCTGGCCGCTCGAACCGGACTCAGACGGAGCCCTCTGCTTGTCCATCCCGTCACCTTGTGAGGCACCTTGGCTATGCGAAGACTGCTCGTTTCCGGCGTCTTGGGAAGCGACCTGATCAGAGCCCATCCGTTCGGAACTTGCCTGTTTGGAACCTGCCTGCTTGGAGTTTCCCTCTTTCGAGTCTGCTCCACGACGTTGTGCGCTGTCCGCTGCCGAATCGGAAGACGATTGGGCCGAATCGGAGGACGATTTCGCCGAGTTCGAAGAGGAACGGTTGGGTGACATCTCGTTGTCCGAGGACGATTGGCTGTTGCCGGATGGATTCTGGCCGGATGAAGACTCGCGGCCGCTCCGGCCCGAAGGAGAATTCTGAGCGCCGGACGAATCCTGCTTACTTGAAGAACCCTGTTTGCCGGAGGGACGCTGGCTATCGGAAGGCTGCTGACCTTTCGGCGATCCCTGGTTGGCGGAAGCCTGTTGGTTGTTCGCAGAGCTTTGGTTGCCGGAAGACCCTTGGCTGGCGGACGAACCTTGGCTTCCCGAGAAACTTGGGCTGCCGGAAGAACCTTGCGAGCTCGAGGAGCTTTGGCTGCCCGAAGCTCCGTTCTTCGACGATGAGTTGCCGGCGCCGTTGCCACCTTTTTGGCACTCGCCGTTCTTGCACGTCGTCTTCTTGCAGAACGGGCAAGGCTGATTGTCGTTGTTGGACTTCCGCGACGTCTGGTTCTCATCGGGTTGTTTCGGTTCGTGTTTGCCGTGCTGTTGGGATTCGCTGTCCGACACCGAGCGTTGTTGGTTTTGAGTCTTGGACTCGCCTTGCTGCGTCTCCTTCGGCGAACCTCCCGGTTGCTTTTGCGCGTCTTTTGGTTGTCCTTGGGACGTGTTGTTGGCGCCCATCGGCTGCTGACGGCCTGGTTGATTCTGATTCTGGCTCCCCGCTGACTCGGATGATTGGCCCTGTTTCCGGTCGCCCGCCGATGGACTCGAGTTCTTCGATGGCGAAGGCTGGTTCGATCGGTCCGAAGGAGGCTGCTCATTCCCCTGCGACGCAGACGAGGGCTGATTCGAACTCGGAGACGACTCGTTCCGCTGATCCGACGAGGGCTGAGCGTCTTTCGATTCGGGCCGGCCGTCGGGACGGTTCATCGGGGATGGTTCCCCATCTCTCTTTGTGGTTTCACCAGACTTCGACGGCGATTGTTCGTTCGACCCGCTTTCGTTCTTCGACTTACCAGCGTCTCTTGAACTGACTTGATCTTCTCGCTCGCCGCCCGGGCTACCGTTTTCGCCTTCTTGAGTCTGGGACTCTTGCGTCTTGGTGCTGTCGGAGGAACCTTGCGACTGGGAAGCGTCCTCTCTTGGCATCTCGCTTGACTCGCCCATCGGGCGGGACTGGTCTTGCTTCCGGTTGCCCGAATCATTCGCGTCCGATGCGTTGGGTTCCGCTCCCTGACGATCTCCATTTTGTTCGCCCTTGGCAGCAGTTTTCTCTTGCCGCTGGTCGCCGCTTTGGTCGGTTTTTTCAGCCTGACCGGCTTTACCGGACTGCCCGGCTTGTTGGCGCTGTCGTTCCTGAAGGAGTTCCAACGTTCGCTCGAACACGTCGCCGTCGTGCGTGGCCGGCGCCGTGTCACTCGGCTGCGAGTCGGCTCCGGCGGCGCTCTGAGCATCGCCTTTTTGCGGAGTGCTGTTCTCGTCTTCTGAGACTCCTGCGTCCTGGCCCTTGTCCCCGGAGCGCTCTCCCGAATCGGAAGCCTTGTCCGACATCTCTTCGGACGACTTCGATGGCTGTTCTTGGGTTCCCGCAGACTTCGAGTCCGATTGGCGAGCGGCTTCTTCGGGCGAGTCGCCGTCGGATGCCTCCCCGTTTTCCGACGTTTTCGACTCGCTCTCTTGATCGGCCGCCGACTGCGAATCAGACGGGCGCTCGTCGCCTTCCTTCATTGAGGAGTCTGCCTTCCGTTGCTGGGTGCTTTCAGGTGAGGGTTCTTGGGAGTCTTGCTTCGGAGGAACTTGATCCTGCGAGTGGGACTCTTGGTCTTTGGCAGAGTCTTCTTCCTGATCCGTGCCCTTATCCTTTTGGCTTTGCTTCGATTTATCTTGCTTGGATTCCTTCGGTCGTTGATTTTCCTTCCGCTCGGCGTCCGTCGAATCGGACGAAGGAGACGTGGGGCGGTCGGGGGCCGCTTTGCCGGGTTCATTCGTCGCCGCAGCGGGGTTTTGTTCCGGTGGCTCGACCGGCTTCGTGATGATGAAGACTCGCTCGTCGGTCAGTGTTCGGTTCCCCTGGAGTCCGCGTCGGATCAGGACTCGGTTGTCGACGGCCATCGCGCGGTAGGTGACCCGGTCGCCCACCTTCAGGTTCCATTCCTGAGGTCGAAACACGTACTGGCCTGCATACCGTGCGGTGGGTGGATCGCTGGGCTTGAGCAGCGGTATCTCCCGAGCTTGCAAATCCCCGGGGAGCCCTTCCATCAGGAGGCCGACCTTCTTGAGCGCGAAATCCGGGTCGATGGCGCGAACGGCGATGACCTGGCTGCCGTTGAGCGGAACTTCAACAGGTGATTGGCGAGGCAGGCGAATCTCGACTTCGGGCGGTAAGTCGGGGATAACCTGGATGTCGTGCGATACGAGGCGGCGCGGGCGGTGGCCGGATCGGGAGACGAGCTCGAGTCGGTAAGACTGACGTTGCCCATCCTCGAGGCTCAACCAAAGGGAATATTGTGCCAGTCGTCCCTCGTGCTGCATCAGCAACTCGCGAGGCTGCCGAGTTCCTTCTCGGAAATGGAGCAATGTTGCCGATCCGATGTCTTGATTGGCTCGAGCGTGGATGGTGACGCGCGTGCCATCGATCGCGCGGATGGTTCCCCGGCCGGTGGCTGTCCGGTTGGGCAAGCCGGTATAGGGAGGATACTCATACTCGATGCGTTCGATGAGCATCGTCGGTTCCGGCTCGATCGTGATTCGGAACGTGGGGCTTCGAGCGTCCCCAGCGACCACGTAATAGGTCGCGTCGCTCCGCATCCCGCCGTCGGTTTCAGCGGGTAGCTGGGCCGTCCACGGGCCGGCGGGAGTTCGCTGCATGCGCACGCGGCGTTCGATCGTCTTGCGGTCGTCGGTCGAATAGATGACGAAGACGGACTCGTCGTCCGAAACACCCTCGACCTCTGCCTGCACGGACACCGACTCGCCGAACATCACGGTCGTATCTCCCGGTTCGACCTTCGCGATACGCACTCGCGTGGGAGTCGCCAGCGCGCCCCACGGTTGTGCCAGTCGGCGGAGGCTCAGGAGTGTGCTCTTGGGAGAAACGACGCTGTAGATCAAAAACACGACGGCGACGGTGCCCAAGACGGTCAGCGTTCGCAAGACGCTGCCTCGGTCGATGGCTGCATCTTCGGGGACATGTGCGAGGTCCGCGGCCGCCTTTTGTTGAAGAGCTCGCATGACAAACCGCGCCAAGGAACTCCGGTCGGCTCGATACGTCAGGCAGTTCACGAGGCTGTTCTTCAACTCGGGTGTCGCCTGTTCGATCCGGCGTGCCACGTAGACCGGATTGAGCTTCCAGATCAGCAGCGGCAGGATGCGTGTCCAAAAGTACCAGCCGGCTCCCGCGAGCAGCCCGACCAGCGTGATGGCTCGAGCCCATGCCGGAAG
>WFWZ01000344.1 GCA_015490875.1 Planctomycetaceae bacterium | reverse complement strand
GGGAAAGACCATGTCGGAAAACCACGGAAAGAAACAGTCGCCTGTCGTTGCGTTCCTCTTTGGCAACTCGATGTTCCTGATCGCCGGTGCGCTCGGGGCGCTCATTTGGGCCAACGTCAACCCCGACTCCTACCGTCACTTCATTCACTTTGACTTGGGAAGGATGGTTCGAGGGGAAAGTCAGCTCAGCCACGGAGACGCGGGCCACGGCGAGGCTGGTGAGGATCCGGCAGCGGCCGGGCACGGCGAGGCGACAGCAGTGAAGGCAGCCGACGGCGGGCACGACCCGAAAGAGTCCGGTGGTCATCCGCTGACGATACACGTTTTCGTCAATGACATCTTGATGGCACTTTTCTTCGCCATCGCTGCGAAAGAAGTGTGGGAATCATTCCTGCCCAACGGAGCCCTGTCGAATCCTCGCAAGGCGATGACACCGCTGCTGGCGACACTGGGAGGCGTGGTCGGTCCAGCCCTGCTTTATCTGATCGGCGCGATCATCGTGGGACAGTCGGGGTGGTTCGGCCAGGAAGGCCATTTGGGCCGGGGCTGGGCGATTCCATGTGCCACCGATATCGCCTTCAGTTACCTGGTCGCTCGGTTGATCTTCGGCGTAGGCCATCCTGCTATCGCCTTCTTGCTGCTTCTGGCTATCGCCGACGATGCGGCGGGCTTGGTGATCCTCGCCGTGGCCTATCCACAGCAACCGATCGAGCCGATCTGGTTCTTGCTGACCGCGGCCGCCATGGCGACTGCCTATGTCCTTCAGCGCTGCCGCGTCATGAACTTCTGGGCGTATCTGTTAGTGCCGGGCGTCATGAGTTGGTTTTCCTTCTACTTCGCCGGCATCCACGCCGCGCTCGGTTTGGTGCCGATCATCCCGCTCATGCCGCATGCCTACACTGACCTGGGCATTTTTGCTCGGAGAGAGCTTCAGCGTCACGACACGCTCAACGCGTTCGAGCACTGGTGGAAGAACCCGGTCGAAATCATCCTCGGCCTGTTCGGGCTCACCAACGCCGGTGTGGTCCTGGGGAACACGGGAACGGCGACAGTGCTCGTCCTGATGGGTTTGGTGATCGGCAAGCCACTCGGCATTACGTTGTTCACCTGGCTGTCGCAGCGGTTCTTCAAGTTGGAGATTCCTTCGGGCATGAATTACCGCCACATCGTGACGCTCGGCACGGTCGCCGGCATCGGGTTCACCGTGGCGCTCTTCATGTCGGAGGCGGCCTACCCGGCCTCAGCGTACCCCGAAGCGCTGCGTGATGCGGTGAAGATGGGAGCGCTGGCGAGTTTCCTGGCGGGGGCTCTGGCATTCATCGTCGCCAAGGCAGTCGGTGTCAAGCGCTGGACCGCGGAAGAGACGGCAGCCGCGGCTGCGACGTCCGGCAGTGGCGGCAGTGACTCAACGCCGGGCGAGGCGGCCGTTTCCGTGGCCGCCGCGCCCGCCGAGTGATCGTCGAGGAGACGTCGGGGTCCCTCAGTCTCCGGTCGCCGGATAAAAGGCCTCGTGAATCCGCGAATCGACTTGCTCGAGGTGCGCGGCCACGGCCGGATCGAGCTTCCCTGCGCGTCGAGCGGCGCGGACCAGCTTTTGGATCGTTTGCAACTCGAGCCGCGCCAGCCCCGGCAGCTCCGAGGAGGCACTTCCTTTCATCGCTGCGATGAGACGATCGACGTGCGTGCGCTGGAGATTCCGGCGAAAGAGGTTGATCTTCACCGGTTTCTTCGTCAGCTCGCTCCAGATCGCCTTCCGAACATCGGCCAGCAACGCGGCCGGAGTATACGCATCCTTGCCCACCAATTCGGCGTGTTCGGCCATCCGATCGATGCGGCTGGAAGAGAGCAGAGAACCCAGGATCATCTGTTGAGTCGAGAGGACGCGATGGCGCACCCCGTTGGACTCGAGCCGCCGAGTGATCTTCGGGTCGATCAGCTTGCGCGGCGCGTGGAACGCATGCTTGGCAAGGAAAGCGACGGCCGCCTTTTGCCGAGCCGCTGGGATCGGGAAGTATCGCTGGTCCGCATGTCCGTAGTAGAGATTCTTCTGCTCGAATCCGCCGACGACCGCCACCACATGCATCAACTCACGATTGCGCTGCGACCAGAGTTGGTCGTACATGTTTTCCAAGAGCTCATAGTCTTCGCCCTTGCGGCACGTGGCCGGAATGAGGTAACCAACGATCCGATCGAGATTCGCCAGTCCCAGCCGTGTCGCCTCGATCGAATCGGATCCGAGGTCTTCGGTCTGTCGAGTCGGATCCTCGGAAGGGTCGGCATGCCCGAAGAGGAGCATTCGGTCCTTGGCCTGCCGGTCCAACAACGTTTGCCGACCCTTTTGCTCTTCTTCGTCATTGGCGTACTGCCGATAGCCCCACTCGACGGCGAAGTAATCGTACGGCCCGATTTTGGGGATGAGGGCGGCGCCGTCACCCGGTTGAGCCACGTAGTTGAAGCGGCCATAGTCCATAATCGAGGCCTCGGTTCCATATTTCTTTGTGAACTCCGGATCGCGCAAATTGGCGATCGTGAAGGCTGAGGATGCCTTCATGTTGTGGGGGAAACCGAGCGAGTGGCCGACTTCGTGAGCCACGATGTAGGCGAGCAGCTCGCCCATCAACTCGTCGGGGAACGGCAGCTTCTGAGCCCGTTTGTCGTTGGGCGACGCCTGGACGAAGTACCAGTCTCTGGCCAACTTGAGCACGTTGTGGTAAATGCGAATATCCGCCTCGAGGATCTCGCCGCTGCGTGGGTCGTGAACGTGAGGCCCGAAGGCGTTTTCGATGCTGGCCGGCAACCACCGGATCGTCGAAATGCGAGCGTCTTCCGGATCCCAGTTCGGGTCCTCGTGCTCATCG
>WFWZ01000343.1 GCA_015490875.1 Planctomycetaceae bacterium | reverse complement strand
GGTGTGAGGTGTGAGGGGGCGCTGGCGCGGTTGGAGAGTTTGGAGGTCATTTGCTCCGAACGACCCTAGTGACACTCAAGTGGCACAACCGGCGCGTACACCGAGCGGCACGCTCGGTCGGCGCTCAAGAAAAAGAGAACACGTTTTCCGAAAGGCGGTATCCAGACTCGTAGCGATGGAATCTCCTCGGGAACCGCCCGATCAGATTTCCCACACGATTCGCTTCGCGTCGAAGACCGGTCCCTCGATGCATGTTCGCTTGTAGTCCCACTGGCCATCCTCTTGCCGTACCGGCACAACGCACGAGAAACACGCGCCGATGCCGCAGGCCATGGGCGTCTCGAGCGAAACGTGACACGGGATGTCTCGAGCCGCCGCCAGATCGGCCACCGCCTCCATCATCGGCTCCGGGCCGCACGTCGCGATCCAGTCGACGTCGTCGGCCTCAAGCAGTTCGGCCAACACGTCGGTGACCAGGCCCTTTGCGCCCTGCGAACCGTCTTCGGTGGCGATCCGCAGTCGGCAACCGGCGGCCTGGAAATCGTCGAGTCCAGCGAGAAAGTCTCGCGAACGAGCGCCATAACAGAGCGTTACGCGCTCGGCGGCTGGTACCTCCCGTGGCGGCTTCCCGTAGCGGCGCCGGCCGGTGAGTTCTCGAGCCAGCGCGACGAAGGGCGTCTGTCCGATGCCACCGGCGACGAAGACGGCGTGGCGCAGAGGCCCCGGAGAGATGAAACCGTTTCCTAGCGGGCCCCAAACTTCAAGCTCGGCACCAGGCGCAGCATCAGCCAGCAGACGCGTCATCTTGCCTTTGACCAGGTAGACAATGTCGACGTCACACGCCCTTCCGTCGTGGCCATCGATCGTGTCGTACAAGGCGAAAGGACGCCCCAGCAGCGGGTCGTTCAAGCCGGGAATCCGTAGCATGACGAACTGCCCCGGCGTGATGCGTTCGGCCAGGTCGGGAGCCCGTAGGCGGATGCGGTAGGTGTCTCGAGCCAACAAGCGCTGGTCGACGATCGGGACGCGCCAGTAGGCGGCATCATCCGGCCAGAACGGTGCCTCACTGCTAGCAACCATCATCATCGGTAACCAGGTTCAGCACCGGACCGGACCGCCGTGGTGCGGCGGACGTGGGAAGGGATTTCGAGGTGGCCGCCGGACGCTTCGTCGTCCCCGAACGGCTTTCCCTGCGGCGGCTCGACGCCTTCTTGCTCGCCCGCCGACGCTTGGTCTTCGGTCTCGAGTCTCCTTGGGCGGATCGCAGCAGCTTCTGGACTTCCTCGGCCGTCAATTCGCGATAGGCCCCGGGAGGCAGGTCCTTTTCGAGCCTCAAGTTGCCGATGGCGACCCGACGAAGTTGCTGAACTTTGTGGCCGACGCGCGCCAGCATACGCCGAATCTCTCGATTCCGACCTTCTCGAAGGACGATTTCCAGTTCGGTCGACTGGGTATATCGCCGCTTGATTCGAACCGACTCGGCTTTCGCCACGCCTTCGGCCAAATGGACGCCCCGCTCGAGTTTCCGCAGTTCTCGAGGCGACGGATGACCGGCGACACGAACCCGATAGGTCTTTTCGACTCCGTACCGAGGGTGAGCCAGCGCGTTGGCGAAGTCGCCGTCGTTGGTCAGGAGAATGAGCCCCGAACTGGATCGGTCGAGGCGGCCGACGGGGAAGAGTCGTTCGCCGCCAGGTACGAGGTCGATCACACGGCAGCGAGCCTGCGGGTCCCGGTGCGTGCAAACCACGCCGACCGGCTTGTGGACCGCGTAATACCGTCGGCGCTTGGGGGGCCGCAGCGTTTCCCCGTCGACGCGAATCGTGTCGCGAAAGGGATCGACTTTCACACCCTGTTCGGTCACGACGCGGCCGTTGACCTCGACACGGCCCTCATCGATGAGAACCTCGCAAGCTCGACGGCTTCCCAAGCCGGCCGCAGCGAGGACTTTCTGGAGCCGGATGGCCGACCGGGACGCGGATGGGGAGGAGTCGTGCATCAGCCGGCCGACCCCTGGGTCTGAGCGCGGCGGAGCAACTTGACGAGGCGGGACTTGGTGCGAGCCGCTTTGTTGGGATGGATGACTCGCTTGGCTCCGGCCTGGTCGAGCTTCTTCTGGGCCACGCGGATCTCGACCGCCGCTTTCTCGAGATCTCCCGCCTTGACAGCTTCGCGGAACTTGCGGATTTGCGTCCGCAGAGACGACTTCACCATCCGATTCCGCAGTCGGCGGACCTTGTTTTGCCGGAGCCGCTTCTTGGCACTCTTGGTATTGGGCATTCGGGTTTTCCTCGGACAAACGCGAAATATGGGGACGCCCCACGAGGGACGTTACAGAGCATGTCAATCGAATCGTTCTTTATGACGGATGGCCCCTCTTTTGTCCAGGGCGGGCGGCAAGAAAAAAGCCGGCGACCCCTTCAGGGTTGCCGGCCGATCGCAAGCGTCGAGGCGGCCATACGCCGCCGTCCCGTCCCAATGGCTTGGCTACCAGGTGAAACCTCGTCGCTAGGCGCTTTTGCTCTTGGCCGAAGGCATCTTCAGAAGCTTGTTCGTGCCCGTCACGACGCCCTCGTCGATAACGAACCGAGTTCCCGCCTCCTGTTCAGGGAGTTCGAACATGAGGTCGAGCATGACGCCCTCGATGATGCTGCGCAGGCCTCGAGCTCCCGTGCCTTTGGCCATCGCCTGCTGGGCGATGCTCCTCAATGCGTCCTCGCGGAACTCCAGGTGGCAATCTTCCATCTCGAAGAGACTCTGGTACTGCTTGACCAAAGCGTTACGCGGCTCGGTCAAGACACGCACGAGTTCATCTTCCCCAAGAGGTGTCAACGCCGAGACGACGGGAAGTCGGCCGACCAGTTCGGGGATCAGGCCGAACTCGAGCACATCGTCGGTCGTGACCTGGGAGAGCAACTCGGCGGAATCCATTTCGTTCTTCGTGCCGGACTCCTGGCCGAACCCGAGCGTCCGGCGTCCGAGTCGCTTGCGGATGATGTCCTCGATCCCGACGAACGTCCCACCGCAGATGAACAGAATGTTCGACGTGTCCATCTGGATGTATTGCTGCTCGGGGTGCTTGCGCCCGCCCTGAGGCGGCACGTTGGCGATCGTTCCCTCGAGCATCTTCAGGAGGGCTTGCTGGACACCTTCGCCCGAGACGTCTCGCGTGATCGACACGTTCTGGCTCGTCTTGCCGATCTTGTCGATTTCATCGACATAGAGGACGCCTCGCTGAGCCGCCTCGAGGTCGAAGTCGGCAGCATGAAGAAGCTTCAGCAGCAAGTTCTCGACATCTTCACCGACGTATCCGGCCTCCGTGAGCGTCGTGGCGTCTCCGATGGCGAAGGGGACATTGAGGATCCGAGCGAGCGTTCGCGCCAGCAGAGTCTTGCCCGACCCGGTCGGACCGATCAGCAGAATGTTCGACTTTTCGATCTCGACGTCGCTTCCTTCCCAACCCAATGACAGGCGTTTGTAGTGGTTATGGACCGCCACGGCCAAGACCTTCTTGGCCGTGCTCTGGCCGATCACGTATTGATCAAGTTTGGATACGATTTCTCGCGGTGTGGGGATTTCCGAGAAGAGCTGCTTCGATTGACCACGCCGTCGTTGCTCTTGCTCCAGAATCGACTGACACAGATCGATACACTCACCGCAGATGTAAACGTCTCCGGGACCTTCCACCAGCGGGCCGACATCGCGGTAGCTCTTGCGGCAGAACGAACAAAAGGCGTTCTTCTTCGGGGAACCGCTCCGTCGGCCTCCACTCGAGTCTTTTCCAGCGGGCATAGCCACTCCTTTCCGGGCGGTGCCGGGCACCGCCTGAGGCGTCGTTGGTCTGTACTTCCATGGGTGCGTCGCTCGATGACGGCTCGGACGCCGAGTGCCTTTCACCCGGTGTCCGGCGGAGCTTCCCTGTCCACCTACCTCGAGCACTTGTTCGGATTCTGCCGGATCGCCAGCCGTCCACACGTCCAGGTCGTCGCCGATCCTCGAGGCTCGCGCCAGCCGAATCCCACGTCCTTCGTAATGGTATTTCGTCGCAACCGCGTCCCTACCCAAGCCGACCCGCCGGCTGTCGTTTTACCGCCACAACCGGCCGAGCCGCAGAGCCCAAAAGCTTCCCTGCGTTGGACTAACCGTCGCCACTGGAATCCCTGGCGTCCCGTCCCAGCGTCTCCTGCCGGAGCTGCTCCCCAAGCGTCTTCTTGACCCGCCGGAACTCGAACTCGCTCATCTTGCCCGACCGGTGCAACCGCCGGAACTCGGCCAACCAGTCATTGGCCGTCGGATCCTCCTCGTCGATGCTGTCACGGACTTTGCGCACAATGTAGTATCCGATGGCGATGAGGATCGCCAGAGCCGTAAGCGACAAGACGACTCTAGCAGCCGAGGTCGTCAGGAATTCGGTCATCCCCAGTTGCGGGCCGATGACGAGCCCGTCCCCTTGGCTCCGCGGAAATAATACGACTCGAGTACGCACCGAGTCCACAACCAATCGGAAAGGTCGGTATAACCCGGTGTTTCGAAACGGTTTGAGTTCACAATAGGTAGGATACACGAAACAGGGAGCGTTTGTTACCCGAGTTTGCCCGCTCGACCGCACCTGCTGGCTACCGGACACCTTTGAAAGTGGGGCCGGCCAGCCACGACCTCAAGACCGGCCACAGGGCACCGAGGATTACCGATGGGCCGAGCCGGATTCGGAGGATCTCGCGACATGCCCTTTTCGTTCCGGTGTCCCCACTGCGACCATGAGACGCTGGTCGACGACGCCCTTCGAGGGCAAAGCGGCCCGTGCGCCGGGTGTGGCCGGCGTGTAACTCTGCCTCGCGCACCAATTTCTGCCGGTCAGCGGCCCACCCGGTTCCGCTTCTTGCGGGCCTTGAAGCTCGATCCTATCTTCACGGTCTTGATTGTTGTCGGCGTGGTCCTCGCCCTCGTGGCACTCGCCCTGTTTCCGGCGTACATGCGGGACGGGAGGGACACCCGTCGACTGCGCTGCGTGGCCAACATGAAACGGATCGTCACCGCGCTGCGTGCGTACCACCGGCGGTATGATCAGTTTCCGCCGCCTGTCGTCCGGGACGACAAGGGGCAGCCTCGGCACAGTTGGCGCGTGCTGCTGCTCGAGGAACTCGATTTGAAGAACATCCGTGACGCCTATCGTTTCGACGAACCGTGGGACGGCCCTTCGAACGTCAACCTGGTGGCAAAGGCTCCCACGGTCTACCAGTGCCCCGCCGATATCGACGCGCAATTGGGCGGATTCACGAGCTACTTCCTCGTGGTCGGTCCAGGCACCGTGATCGACTACACGCAAGTCGAGACGCTCGGCGAGTTGGCCGACCGAGCCGGCAACCGCGTCCTGATCGTCGAACGCAGCAACAGCGAAGTTCGGTGGCTCGAGCCACGAGATGTCGACTGGCGTGATTACCGGCCAAGCATCGGAGAGCAGGGCATTGCGCGCAGCGCCCATCCGGAAGGAGCTCACGTGGCGCTGCTAAGCGGCCGCATCGAGTTCCTTTCGTCTCAGATGCCTTCGGATAAGTTGCTATCGATGCTGACGCGAGGGACGTCCAGTCGATGATGCGGCCGCGCAGAATCACACGCCGGTCACGCAGCCGGGATCATCGAAAGCTGCAAGGCATTGACAAAGGTAACACATATGTTACCATTTGGACATGCCCAAACTCGTGGAGTATCAGACGGAAAGCGGCACGGCCCCATTTGCGCAGTGGTTCGATTCCCTTGGTACGAAGGAGGCATTGAAAGTCCGGACTGCGTTAGCGCAGATGGAAGCCGGGAACTTTGGCGATCACAAATCGGTGGGTGGCGGGGTCTGGGAACGCCGTATCCATTTTGGAAAAGGCTACCGAGTCTATTTCGCTCGCGAAGGTGGAGACACGGTGGTCTTGCTGTGGGGTGGCACCAAGAACCGTCAGCAGAGCGATATCGACAGGGCCAAAAGGTGGTGGGGCGAGTACAAGAAACGGAAGAAGCAAACGGTCAGTGGACCGGAGTCGAAGAGATCCAGGCGACGATCCCAACGATCCAAAGGGGAAAAATGATGGCACTGACGCGAGACTTTCGGGAAACGGTCCGAGACCGTGCTGCGCGTGACCCAGAATTCCGTAAGGGGCTCTTAACGGAAGCCATGCAAGCTGTAGTCCGCGGGGAATTCGATGTGGCCAAAATACTCCTTCGCGATTACATCAATGGCACGGAGGGGTTCGAGTCTGTCGGGAGGGCTGTTGGAAAATCTCCCAAGAGCCTGATGCGCATGCTGGGTGAGCGGGGCAACCCGAATGCCAGGAATCTGTTCGGCTTGACTCGCTACTTGCAAGAACGTGCGGGAGTGACGTTCACGGTCGTCGCCGTGCCTCCACGAGACGAAGACCTTGGCAAGAAGGAGCCATCGGAACCCCAATAGGCGGCCTTGCGACAGTCTGGACCCACATGTGCCGCCAAGAAGCAGCGACATCGCCGTCAGTCCACCTCTAAGTCAAGATTGAGCGCTCATCCGGCCGATACCGATTAGGGCGAGTTTATCCGGAGGGAGTCGGAATGCGCAGCGCTCAGAGACGGAAGACGGGGCGGTGGTGGATCGGTTGGTTGGTCCTGAGCTGCTCGGCGGTGGCGGCGAGTGAACCGCTGACGCGAGCCTACATGCGCCAGCCCGCGTTCGTGATTCCCTTCCAAGTCGACCCCACCGTCGACGCGCCAGTGGAAGTCCAACTCTACGTCTCCCAGGATGGCGGCCGAACCTGGCAACTGGCGGCTCGCGAACTTCCCGGCGTCGGGAGGTTTTCGTTTCGAGCCGACCAGGATGGCATGTACTGGTTCACCTCGCGCACCATCGGCCGGTCGGGAAAACCACCGGCCCTCGCAACCCTCCGTCCCGAACTCCTCGTGCATGTCGACAGCCGGCAGCCTCAGGTCGATCTCCAGGTCACCTCGCCGGGCCCTCGGCAGGTCCGTGCCGCCTGGAACATCTTCGATCCTCTCCTGGACCCTCAGACTTTCCAACTGGAATACCGCATCGGGCCCGACGCGCCTTGGCAACCGGTCACCGTCGACCTCCCGCCGCCAGGCGAAATGACGCAGACGCTGGCCGGCCGAGCGGAATGGAGCGTCCCGGTGGCTCGAGCTGTCATCGATGTCCGCGCGGCGGTGCGGGATCGCGCCGGGAACATGACGGCTGTGAACCGCCGGTTGGCGCTCACGCCATCGCCTGCCTCGGCGAGTACCGCACCGCACGCACCCACAACGACCGAGTCCTCACGGCCCGGCCC
>WFWZ01000342.1 GCA_015490875.1 Planctomycetaceae bacterium | reverse complement strand
GGAAGTGGGTCCCACGAGCCGGGCGTCGCTGTCCCCTGGAACTGGAGGCCCTCCGAGATGAAGACTTGTCCTGCTCCCGCGCTTCTTCGCTCACGAATCGTCGCTTGCCTGTCCCTCCTGGCCGCGACGGCCCTTCTCCCCCTCTCCGCTTTCGGCCAAGGATTCCTGTTCTGCCCGCATCCGCTGCCGCGACCCTGGTTTCCTCCGCCCCACCCGCGTCCTCGTCCCCCCGTCCAATACCAAGTCGACGAACTGGCGATTCGCGCGCGCATCGAAAATCAGGTGGCTCGCGTCGAAGTCGAACAGACGTTCGAAAACCGAGGTCACCGAGTGCTCGAGGCATCCTTCGTCTTTCCCATTCCCTACGACGGGGCGGTCGACCAGATGACGCTCCTGGTCGACGGCAAGGAGCTCCCAGGAAAGCTGCTTCCCGCCGAAGAAGCCGCTCGCATCTTCCAGCAGCACGTGCAAAAGAACCGCGATCCCGCTCTGCTGCAATGGCTCGGCCACGGCGTCTACCGAACTCGAGTCTTTCCCATCCCACCGGGTGAGAAACGAACGGTCTCGCTCCGGTACACGCAAGTACTGCGCACCGAGTTCGGTTTGACCGAGCTGCTGATTCCACTCCGGCCTGCCCAGTTCACTTCCCAGCCAATCAACTCGATCAAGCTGACAGTGAACATCCGCAGCCCCCAACCGATCAAGAATGTCTACAGCCCCACGCATGACATCCAGGTCGAACGCAAGAAAGGCAAGACGGCCGTCGTGCGGCTCGAGGCCCAACACGCGATCCCCACCGACGATTTTCGGCTGCTTTATGACGTCGGCAAAAAGCCCATCTCGACGCAGGTCATCACCTACCGGCCCGATCCGAACCAACCTGGCTATTTCCTCATGCTGATCTCGCCCGACCTGCCTTCCAAGCGGAAAACTCCTCAACCGAAAACTGTCGTCTTCGTTCTCGACCGGTCCGGCAGCATGGCCGGAGAGAAGATCCAGCAAGCCCGGGAAGCTCTCAAGTTCGTCCTGCGGAACCTCCACAAAGGCGATCTGTTCAACGTGATCGCTTACGACAGCGACGTCGAGGTATTCCAGCCGGAATTGCAGCGGTTCGAACCGGAACGGCTCCAGGAGGCTCTGGCGTTCGTGGAAGGCATCGACGCCGGCGGGAGTACGAACTTGAATGAAGCGCTCTTGCAGGCGATGCAAATGGTCCCCCAAGATAAGAAGCGGCCGACATACATTGTGTTCCTGACCGACGGACGGCCGACTGCCGGTGTTACGCGCGAAGGTAAGATCGTCGACGCAGTTCGGAAGGCCAACCGCTTCGGCGCTCGACTCTACACGTTCGGACTCGGGTACGACGTCAACAGCCGCCTCTTGGACAAGCTGTCACGCACCAACCGAGGTTACACGGTCTACGTGCGGCCCGACGAAGACATCGAAGCGGCCGTCGCCAAACTCTACCGCCGCATCGAAGCTCCCGCACTCGTCGACGTGCAGCTCGACATCCACATCGGCGAAGAGAAGGGACCGCGTTCGGCCGACGTCTTCCGCGTCTATCCTCGGACACTCACTGATCTCTTCGCGGGCGACCAGTTGGTGGTCGTGGGACGCTACCGTAGACCGGGCAAGGGGACGATCACGCTGAAAGGCACGCTGATGGGCGAGCCCCACTCGTTCGAGTTTTCCGGCAAGTTCGTCAAGAAGTCCCGCAATGATCGCCATGCCTTCGTCGAGCGGCTCTGGGCAGTCCGACGCGTCGGCGATATTATCGATGAGATCGACCTCAACGGCGAAAACAAGGAACTGGTCGACGAACTGGTACGTCTGGCCAAACGCCACGGGATTCTCACGCCATACACGGCTTTTCTGGCCGACGAGAACGTGAAGTGGAGTGACATTCGAGGACTCAATCGGCGAACCGCCCAAAACCTGGGCGTGCTGAAAGAGAACGCGTCTGGGCAACTGGGATTCCTTCACCGCCAGAGCAAGAACATGATGCAAACAGCAGATCGTGCCGGCTTCGGCGGTGGATTTGGCGGAGGCGGTTTCGCTGCTCCGGCGGCGTCCGCTAGTGGCATCTTGGCCGGCCGGCCGCAGCCTCCTGGCAGCCAAGCGGCTCAGCAAGCAGGTCTCGGCGGCGAGGTGCCTGAGAGCTCGCAGCAACTCCGCGTGCAAAACATTGGACGCTGGGCGCTCTTTTTCCGAAACGGCAAGTGGGTCGATAGCACACTCAAGGAAG
>WFWZ01000341.1 GCA_015490875.1 Planctomycetaceae bacterium | reverse complement strand
TCTCAAGGCCACACCAAGCGAACCATCGCCGCCGACGGGCAGATCACCGACATCGAATACGACGAATTGGGCAACCAGTCGGCCACGATCGGACACCCGGTCCCTGCCGAAGAGGTCGGCTGGGGAGCCCTCAATCCGGGCAAGCTGGTCCGGCACCGCGCCGAAACGGAATACGATGCCTACGGAAGACGCTCGCGCGAGTGGTCGAACATCGCGCAGGTGGAAGAAGCCGACGGGACGCTGGTGACCGTCGATCGGACGCAAGCGAGGAAGACCGATTTCCGCTATGATGAGCACGGTAATCTGGTCCAGACGATCAGGAACGACGGCAGCTACACGCTCAGTCGCTACGACAGCCGAGGCCGAGTGATCGCCGAGATGCAGCCGGTCGATGCGAGCGTCACCGCCGTCTGGTCCGATCCCGATAACTCGTACATCGTCAGTGGCTCCAGTCCCGTGCAGACGATCCCCACCCGGCTATTCGAATTCGACAGCCAAGGCCGACTCTCGGCGGTCGAGCTTCCCGCCGTTCCCGATCCCGACAACGCCAACACGCTGACCCGCCCCCGCTACGAATACGGCTATAACGAACAGGGCAACCAGACCCTGATCAAGGACCCTCTCGGACGCGAAACGCGGTTTGTGTTTGATTCGCAGGGAAGGCAGCTCACCAGGACATTGCCGCTCGGTTTCGGTCCGGACGGGATTCAAGGCACGGGCGACGACGGGACCCTTCCCGAAGGAGCTTTCAACGAACGCTTCGAATACGACAATCAAGGTCGACAGAATCTGCATGTCTCGTTCGAGGGCGCCGTCACTCAGATGGTCTACGACGATACGGCGACCGGAGGCGGCAGGCTCAAGGAGCAGCGGTTCTATCCCGACGAGGCGACCTACAACGGCGGCGCGGGAACGCCCAGTGAAACGTGGAGCTATTTCTACGATGCCTACGGCCGCACGATCGAAGTCCGGAAAACCGAAGGGACGACGACCACCAGCGTCAAGACAACCTATGACGACCAAGGTCGCGTGACGGTGATCGACTCTGCCGAAGGCGTGATTTCGTACGGCTACGACTCCCTGGGCCGCAAGACCGAAATGAAGGTCTTTGCAACCGGCGTCGATCCCAACACGGCGATGCCCGAGCGAGTCACGACGTACGGGTATGATCTGCTTGGCCGCTTGAAGACGGTGAGCGAAGATCTCGATCCGACTTCCAGCAGCGACACGCCGCTCGATACGACCTATGCGTATGACCTGCTCGGCAATCTTGATCGCACCGATTTGCCGAATGGCGTGATCACGGATTATCAATATGACGACCTCAATCGTCTCGACGTGATGACGCAGTACGCGCCCGACGCGACGCCCGAGGATCTATCGGACAACGACAAGTTGGCCGAGTTCGATTACACGGTCCGAGCCGACGGCAAACGGACGGGCGTCACCGAGACATTTTGGCTCGACGAAGACAACGACCCGTCAACTCCGGCCACGCCGCACGTCAATACGATCACGTGGAATTACGATGACGTCGGCAGATTGGTTGATGAAGTCTTTGACCACTTCGACGATTCGTTCGATCAGAGTCAGCAATTCGTATACGACCTGGTCGGCAACCGCAAGTCGGTCACGACCGATCGAGGCAACGACTCGGTCATCGACGAGGCGATCACGTACTTGTACGACGCCAACGATCGCTTGACGACAGAATCGCTCGACAGCGACAACAACGGCGCCGTCGACCAGACGACGAGTTACGCTTACGCGCACACCCAGCAGACGGGCAAAACGGTTGTTGACAACTCGAGCGGCAACACGACGTCGAACGTTTCGTTCTCGTACGACTTGCAAGGCCGCATGAGCCAGGTGATCACCGAGACGCTGACCGGCGGAGCGGTGACTCAGCGCGAGCGGGTCACATACGAGTACAGCTCTTCCGGCATCAAGACATCGGCCCTGTACGAAACCGACGCCGATGCCGACGGCACGTATGAGACGAGCACCAAGACCGAATACCTCAGCGACCCGAGCAATTTCACGGGCTACTCGCAAGTCTTGAAAGAGACCAAGTTCGACGCGTCGGGCAACGTCATCCAGACGATCGAATACACAATCGGCCATGACGAGATCGCTCAAACGGTAACCGACTACGATCCGGCCTCCGGCCTCCCGACTCAAGTCTCCCGCCTCGTCTTCGGCCACGACGGTCACGGCACCGTGCGAGTCTTATTCGACATGGCCCGAGCCATCGCGCAAGTTTTCGCCTTCGAAGCCTACGGCGCGCTGACGGCGATCCACAACGGCTCGGCCGGTTTCGTGAGCAGTTCAGCCGCCGATGCTCTGACGAACATCCTCTACTCCGGCGAGCCGTTCGACGCCAAGATCGGGCAGCAGTATCTCAGAGCCCGCTGGTACGATCCCGCGACGGGCCGGTTCAACCGGCTCGATCCCTTCTTCGGCAATCTGCAAGACCCCCAGAGCTTGCACAAATACCTGTACGTGCATGGCGACCCGGTGCAAGGGGTGGATCCGAGTGGAGAGTTTAGCCTGAGCGGTTCGGTTGCGAGTATGGGCATCGGCTCGAATATGCGGGCCACGAACTCGTCTGCGGTGTATGCGACGGGCACGCGCGTCTTATGGCGGCTAGTGCGCCATTTTGCGCTCAGCCGACTGTTGATTCAGCTACAAACGCTGAACCAGCACGTCGTTCAGCTCCCCCGAGCCAAGGTCCGACGTGACTATGATTATGCCTTGCTATCGCAGGCTGCGTACGAGACGGCGGACCTATCGACCGTCAGACGGAGGGGATGGCGAGATCGAATTGATGTGGGTAACGCAGCAACGGGGTTTTTCGCACGCCTCTTTGAACGTAATGGTGAACGCGTTCTGGCTTATGCCGGAACCACAACGGTCTCAGACTGGATCGCGAACATCCAGCAGGGCCTTTTTGCTGACACGTCGCAATATCGTGAGGCAGTGTCGTTGGTGGAGTCGCTCGAGCGTCAGTTTGGTCGAATTGACCGTTTCGTAGGCCACTCCCTTGGCGGTGGACTCGCGACAGCGGCGGCAGTCGTTTACCGGCGGTCCGCAACAACATTCAACGCATCGGGTGTCCACCCAGATTTCGTGGCTAGATATGGAGCAACGTTGGCAGGTGCCGACCGGTTCATCGATGCCTATCGTGTGCAAGGTGAGATCCTCAGTACGATCCAGGATACCAACCTCGCTTGGTACTGGTGGGTGTTTTATGCAGGTGTCGAAGTTGGTTTGGCAGGTGCACTGGCGCCAGACTCTGTCGGAAAGTCTCTATGGTTGGAAGGTACGGGCTTGAGTGCGGTCCGTCGCCACCTTATGCCGCAGGTACTGAGCGGAATGCAGAGGATGATGTAACATGAACGTTTCCAATCTAGTGGTCGCGAGAGCAGGCGCCTTGTTTCTTGTCGCCGCAGTTGGATTGGCCATGGGCTGTCGCTCCCGGTCGGGCGGCGTCAATATTTGGAAAGCGGTAGCCGACAATGATCAAGCGGCAATCGACACATTTGCAGAGTCGGGCGGCGACGTAAACGTTCGAAACATGAGAGGGGAGACGCCGCTATGGGTAGCCTTGACCGACAACAAGCGAGAAGCATATGAGTCGCTCTTGAGGAACGGGGCCGATCCCAATGTAGTCATGAGAGGGAAGCGAGTCGTAACTCATTGGGCTGCGATCAAGAAGGATACGTGGTGGCTGAAACTGGCACTGGAACATGGAGCCGACCCGAACCTGATCAATGTTGGCCGTGGAAGACCAAGTGAAGGTTCACCGCTAAAATTCGCAATTTCCAACGGATCACTCGACCATGTGCGGCTTCTTGTCGACGCCGGTGCGGACATCGACAAACCGGATCCGTACGGCAACTACCCGCTCGCATCCGCGATCGCACAGGGCAAATTCGATATTGTGTATTATCTGTTGGAGAAGGGAGCCGATTTCCGCGCCGCTCGAAGCTCAGGGGTTTCGTTCTTGACGTATGTTAGCGAGAAGTACACTCACCGAAGAGAGTGGTACCTCTTGAAAGAGGATCGCGAGGGAATCGCGAAGATCCATGATTGGTTAACGGCGAAGGGAGTAGACGTGCCTCCGGACAAGGGCTGACAATGGTGTGTAAGTCTACCGAACTGAATTGCGAAGAACGTCTGTTCGGATCAAGGTTGGTGTGCAGCCAATAGGGGGTGGCGCGGCTGCGATATTTCAGCCATCAACCTGCTGGGCAACCGGTCAGCCACGTTTGGGAAGCACAGTTCAGGTTGCCGAGCACGAGCGGACGGGAGTGTGGGGAATCTTTGAAGCCAAAGGCGGGAAGTCAAAGTTGGGATCCGCCTATGGCGGTCAAATGAGCGGCGAGTGGATTACGAGGTGGATCAGAAAGCTGATCCGTAAGAACAAAGATGGCGATGCAGGAAGACGGCTTGATGCAGCATACCGTTCGCGACGGCAGATGATTGCCTCCGTGACGCGATTCAACTTGAACGTGAAGAAGGTCAATGGGCGGTGGGCTTCGCCGGAGTTCAAGGTTGCGGTTCAAAAATATGATCCACCCAAAGGAAATCGAATGAAGCCATGGGGCCCGGGATGGTAAGTTGTTTCACATAAGGAGCGAACGTCAGAATGATCCCACATGAATTGCTTGGACGCCCAGGTAGGGACGATGTCTTGACTGGCAAGGAGATCCTGCTCGACAGTATTCGGAAAGATGAAGCACTGCTTCACAAGGATAATACCGCATATGGGTACTACTCGCTCGTCGATGGGTATTGGCAGGCGATTGCTTACCATCACCTGAATCCGGCATTTGAAATCGACTGTCGGGGTTTTGCCGAGCGGGCGTCGGATGTCACCGAGGAATACTTCACCACTTCCTGGTGGGGAGACGACAAAGACGAGCGTATTCACCTCGAAAAGACACCAGGTAACGCTAAGCTCGAGTGGCTCAACATCTTTTCGCTGGGAGTACAGTTGATGCTCTTGCTCGACGATCGCCACCATCAACTCACCTCCATCTGCAATTGGGTTGAATGTTGGATGGAGCCCGACTACGAGGCGATGGCGGTAGAGCCTCTTCGAGCGAAACTATACATCAGCATTGCGGCGTCCTTCCGCACCGAGCCGTTGGAGGGATTGGAGGAGATGGAAGCCCGATTCGCCAAGAGTCGCAAGAAGCAGCCGAAGCTTCTCTTTCAGGCCTGGGATGCCGCGCGGCGCGGAGATCAAGCGACCTTCGACAAGAATATCGTCGATGCGATCAAGAACTTCGAAAAGAGACTGGGAGAGATCATCGCGCCGTGGGAGGCTCTGGCATTCGATGCGTCTGTTGTGCTGGCCGCGGGCCGGGCGCTTGGCATGAAGCTGCCCGAGATGGAACCACGGATCGCGGCACGCGTGATAACGGCGGAATCAGTCGGGTTGCGTTGAGACAGATGACAAAACTCGCTGGTGTGGCTCCCATCCTCGAGCATGTTGCTTGCGGCCGGCGCTCTTGGTGCCGCCTTACAAAGAAGGAATCCCCGCAATGAGCTATTCCGTCTATCTGTTCGGATTGGATGGTAACCAGGTCGCTCAAGAACTGAGCAACGACAATCTGACAGAACGCGTATTGTCCCGTTTTCGCGAGGTACGGTCTCCGAGTGCGAGCGACCTGGCAGTCGTAAGCGAGATACTTGCGCAGGGACTTGGGGGAAACTGGCCGGATGACGGGACGGTCGACCCTTTCGAGACCTTCTGCTGGGTCATGGACGTGTTGGCCGAGCCCATTGTCATCGAGTGTCTGCGGGACTTCCGAAGTCTGGATTATTTCGAGGACATGGAACTATGGCCTTACTTTCTCCGGCACCCGGCGCCGTTTCCCGTGCCCACGACGAGCGACGCGGTGCCTCGAGTCGGATTCCTCCCAAGGTCCGCGATGCCCGAGCTGTTGGATGTGGAGGCGGATCGCTTCCATGAGATTAACGCCTTGTGTCGCGGCTGTCGCGAAGAATGGCTCGAGGTAATCGAATCGCTTTCCGACGACGGATTGGACTTGCTTGCGGTCCTGAGCTTGTGGTGAGAGCGTTACAGGTTGGGCTCGGATGTGCCGGCTCGTTGGGCCGGAACAAAATGGCACCGAACACGCCACGTGCGTCAGCGCACGTCAGACCTTGCACGTCACTCCCCTCACCGCTCCACGGGTCCGCTCCCGTTGATCGCTTGGGACACGTGAAACGGTTTTTCGTTCGCATCAGGTCATGTGTTCAAATCGCCCCGAAGGGGGCCCAACAACCCAGCCCAGAGATCACCTGCCAGATGCGATCGACTTCGCCGCTTTCGATCGTAGGCAGCGATCGTGTCGAGACTGGCAACAGGCGCGCAAAGACATCGCGGCTTAAACCAAGACGGGAGCGCAACTCCAGCATGGCGCCACTGCGCGATGAAGAGATAAGCGGGCAACCACGGTGTGCCAGCACCGGCACTTCGGTATGAGACGACCGGACTGTGGGTGGAGTTCGAGAATCGAAGTTCGGGAGAGACTACCCAGAAAACTACCCAGAAGACTGTTGAGCGAATCTTGGATCTGCTGCGTGGGGACCCATCACTGAGCCGGAGGGCCATGGCGAAACAACTTGGCGATATCACAGAAGACGGGGTGAAATACCATCTCGATAAACTCCGGTCGGACGGCAGGATTC
>WFWZ01000340.1 GCA_015490875.1 Planctomycetaceae bacterium | reverse complement strand
GCCTTGAAGGTAGCGCCGGATGGCTCGCACGACGTCCGCGGGTGTCTCCGGCCGGATCCCGAGGGCCAAGCGATCGAGTAACAGGCGAGCTCGACGAGCAATTTCCCGGTCCCGGTTTCGGGTCGCCGACTCCAGAGCGTCCCGGACTCTCTCCCCTTGCTGCCAAAGCCAACGGGTCGCCTGCTCGCGGACGGCGAAGTGCGGGTCGCCGAGGAGCCGTACGGCCTGGTCGGTCGACTCGATGCGAGGCAGCGAGCGGGGAGGGCGATCGGACGAGATGAGGGTGGCGAGCACCGGAAGCAGGAGGTAGCAGGCGAATCGCGATACCATGAGGGGTTCCCGACCGGAAATATCGAACGTCAAATGCGTAGGGCCTGTTTGCCATTGTACACGATCGGCGGGAAGTCGATCGAGTATCCTCTAGACTGGTGAGAGGGCTTCCATCGTCGGGAAGGCTGGAGGGGAGGAACGGTCGAGCGAGGTGAGCTACAATGAAGGTATGGGAGCTGCTGAAGCTTCTTACCAATGACGGATGGTACATCGATCGGACGCGAGGGAGCCACCGGCAGCTTCGGCATCCTACAATACCGGGAACCGTGACAGTGTCTGGACATCCGGGCCATACCGTGCATCCGAAGACTCTCAAGAGCGTCCTGCGGCAAGCCGGACTGGAGCGGCGGAACCCATGAAGGAGTACACGGTCATCTACGAACGCGGCTCGGAGAACTGGTCGGCTTATGTTCCCGACCTGCCCGGCTGCATCGCCACTGGAACGACTCGTGAAGAGGTGGAGCAGCAAATCCGTGAGGCGATCGCGTTCCACTTAGAAGGGATGCGCCGGCATGGCGAACCCATTCCGGAACCTACGATCGAGGCAGGCAAAGTTGCCATCCCCTAAAACTCCAGGTGGCTCACCGAAAGCATGATCTCGCTCATGGTTCGGCTACAACGAGACACTGGCGCTCTCGCGCCATATGCCCGTGACTCAAGCCGCTTCGGCCGCTCGTTTGTGCTCGACAATTCTCCGGTTGTAAGCGCCGATCAGTTCTTTGTGGCGCAGCACGCCCAGTAGCTTCTGCCGGTCCTCGGGGTCGACAACGGGAAGTTCATCGACGTTGAGAGCGGTGAAATAGCCGAGGGCCGTGTTGAGGTCATCTTCGGGAGTCACGACGACGACGTTGGGGGTCATGACGTCGCGTGCGTTGACCAGGTGCCAGAGGGTGTCGTCGTAGAGGTACGAGCGGACATCGTCGGCGGAAAAGATGCCGATGAGTTTGTTGTCGCGATCGACGACGGGGAAGTAATGCTGGTTCGTTTTCACCAGCGAATGAACGATGTCGTCCAGCGACATGCTTTCGGGGATAAGGATGATGCGGCGATTGGGATCGTAGACGTCTCCGACTTGGATACCTTCCAAGACATCGACCATGAAATCGCCTCGGTGAGCGGCCGAGTCGAGTCGCGTGCGAACCTGCTTTTGGTACAAGGTCCAGCGACTTCCCAGCAGAAAGGCGAGGGTGGAGACCCAGAGAGTCGGCAAGAGGAGGTCGTAGGAACCCGTCATTTCCGAGACCATCAGGATGGTGGAGAAGGGGGCGCGAGCACATCCGGCAAAGAATCCCGCCATACCGACGATTCCGTATGTCTGCGGGTGGATGACGATGTCGGGCCACCACTGTTGGAAGATCTGGCCGACGGCCGTCCCGAGGCAGCCGCCGATGACGATCGAGGGGCCGAAAACACCGCCCGAGCCGCCCGAACTGATCGTGAGGGAGGTCGTGAGGATCTTCAGCAGGGCCACGGCTAAAAGGATCTGTACGGCGGGCAGCGTGCCGGGGCTGAGTGCCTCTTGCAACGTGCCGTAACCGGTTCCCAGTACCGCGAACAAATGCGCGTTCTCGCCGAACCCATAGTAGGCGGCTACTCCGATGACCCCAGCGAGTCCCGCCCCGACAGCGGGTCGAAGTTTGGCGGGAAGGGGCAGTTTCTTGAATACATCGTGCAAGCCGTAAAAGGTCTTGATGTAGAGCACGCCGACGACGGTCACGATCAGCGCGAGCAGACCGTAGGGAATGAGTTCCAGTGGCGTGACGACATGGTAATCGAGATTCCGTCCGAACAGCGGCGTGAATCGGATCTCTTTGGGAAGCGCCATGCAATAGACGCTGTAGGCAACGGTCGAGGCGACCGCAGAGGGCACGACGACGTCCGACTCGATATCGGCGTCGCGGTACATGATCTCGCCGGCGAACAGGGCGCCAGCCAGTGGAGCTCGGAAGATGGCGCCCACACCCGCTCCCATCCCCGCCGCCAGCATGATCCGCCGGTCGCGAGCGGGGAGGTGGAGCCAGGTTGCCAGCAGCGAGCCGAATCCGGCACCGATTTGCGCGATCGGGCCCTCTCGCCCGGCCGAGCCCCCAGTGCCCAGCGTGATGGCCGAAGCGAGCGTCTTGATGATGGGGATCCGGCCGCGAACCTTGCCTTGCTTATTGTGGTAGGCGTCGATAGCCGCGTCGGTACCATGCCCTTCGGCCTCTGGGGCGAACGTGTAGACGAGCCACCCGGAAACGAGGCCGCCGCAGATCATGACCACAACGATGGCCCACGGAACCAACTCGCGGCTCACTTCGGGAAAAAGCGACTTCTCGCCGGCCGCTTCAGCTGGGATAAATCCGGCAAAGTGGACCAGTGAAAGGAATTCGACCGATTGTCCGAGATACCGAAAAAGGATAGCTCCCAGCCCGGCGACGACCCCGACGATCGCCGAGAGTGCAAACCACTTCGTCAGCGACTGGAACTCGAAGTCGATCAGAATGAGTTTCAAGCGTTCCATGGCGAGCCGGGAGGGGGTCGCGACGGGTCGCCGACAGCCGACCCGTCCGGTAGCAAGCGGAAGGACAAGTAAATATAGGCTACGCCAGGCGAGTTGCGTAAGGCGGTTTGGCGCGAATGTAACCTTCGTGCGCCTCGAGATAGCACCGCCGGATAAGTTGGTCCACATCCGAACCGTGAGGGAACCGTTCCGAGAACCCAGGAAGGACTGGATCGATCGTCAGCCGAGCTGTTTGCGTCAGAAAGGCCAGAAGGTCGCTGGGATCTTCATCACCTACCGCGAACCGGATCGTACGAGGACTGATGCCACAGGCTCGCAGTTGGTCCTCATTGAGTTCCGAATGCGTCGTCAACGCCGGGCAACTGACGATCGTGTTGGTCTGTCCGAGGCTGATCATGTGGGAGAAGACGGGAGCCAGCGAGTCGAAGAAACGCTGGAAGGCCTCGGCGGG
>WFWZ01000339.1 GCA_015490875.1 Planctomycetaceae bacterium | reverse complement strand
TGCATACGGGCTCCCGGGATGACTTCCCACAGCGCCACACATTCGACCTCGCGCATCACGTCATGGTCGATCAGGATGCGTCCGAGGGGGCGCTGTTGAGCCACAATTTCTGCTTGGACTGCCGGCGGGAGTTGCCGCCGATCGAGTCTTACGATGCCGTACTGCACGACTTCTCCATCGGTTTGTCGCCGCAGCAGAATCTCGCGAGCGTAATGCGTGTCGGACACCCACGTCTGCAGGACATCGACATCGACCGGCGTTCCATGGTAAGCCTCGACGGTGACCGTCATGTGGTCGTGGTGAGCTAGCAACCGCCGAGCGACTTCCGGCATCGACGCGGCTTCCACCGGCACAAACTCCGCCAAAGTATCCTGGCGGTCGAAAAAGATCCCGATCAACTCGCTCAGGTCGGGCGTCGGCTCGGAAACACGAGTCACATTCATCCCCTTGGGCCACTCCGGTCACTTTTTCAGCGCCACTGGTCAACTTGGCAATGTCAACGGAATCACCACCGGTGCCGCCTGAAATTCGGATTCGTCCGGCCGGTCCCATACGGTCTCGAGCAGATACTGCAGCAGATGCTGAAGCCGCTCGTCTTCGACTTCCTCGATCGCCGCCAGTGCCCTCAGGCGGTGCTTGTCGACCAACTGCAGCGCCTTCCCGAAGACGTCGGCTCGGCAGTAGAGTTTCCGAGCCTCTTCCAGACGCACCGATGGATCTCCCGAATCATCCTGCGCCAATCGGAACAACTCCTCGACCTCATCCTCCGACAGCGCCTCGCACGCCAACGCCCACAACAACGTAGGACGACCACCGAACAAGTCCGCTCCAACGGTGCACTTGTTGGCTTCGTCGAGCTTCCAGTCTTGCAAGTCATTGAGAATCTGAAAGCCGACACCCAGGTTGCGAGCAAACTTCTTCAGCGGCTCGCGAAGCTCATCGATCGGACCGGCCAATCGAGCACCGGTCAGGAGTGCGGCTTCGAATGCCGGTGCCGTCTTGAGGACGTAGACCTTGAGAGCGTCGATGGGCTTGAGTCGCTTGTCGCGGGCGTCTCGCCACGCCAACTCCGCTCCCTGACCTTCGGTCAGCCGCAAGTGAGCATCCGAGAGAAGCGCCAAAATGTCCGCTGTGGCTTCGGCACCCAGCTCCGGCGCCTCGCGGCCGACCAGCCGGTATCCCATCCCGATCAAGTAATCGCCCACATTGATCGCCGTCGCCGTCCCAAACCGCCGATGCAGCGAAGGCTGCCCGTAGCGGTACTCGTCCTCGTCCTGGATATCGTCGTGCACAAGCGACGCCTTGTGGAATGCCTCGATCGACATGGCCGCTCGCAATATGGACTTGGGCACGTCTTCGAGGTCTATTTCGCCCGAACCAACTCGTCCTCCCGACAGCGCGTCATAGACCGCCAGCACGATGAAGGGACGGGAATACTTGCCCCCGCGAGTCAAAAAGTCGTAGGCGACCGCCTCGGTGGCAGCGATCGGATCGAGCCCCGCGAGGCCGTTCTCTTCGACCTCGCTCAGTCGCGTCCCGCCTCGCATGCGCGGTACCAGCTCCTCCAGCCGATCCGGCTCGAACAGACGCGACGCCAAACGCATCACCGGCAGGTAGCTTTCGGTGCGCACCACGTCGTCGTTGGCGGGTGTCACCTGGAGCATCTCCCGCACCCACGCTTCGTCCACCGATGTATTCCGGCAGTCGCTCGACAGCAGCGGCACGGCCATGCAGGGAATTCCGGCCAACAGGATCTTATCGATCGCTTTTTCCAAGACGTTCAAACAGGCCACGCCGATGATCGCATCGACATAGCCGCTGACGATGATTTTCAAGACGACGGGCGAGCCCTCCGCGACGAGCACCCGATAGCCCATCTCCTCGGCGATCGCCCGGAAGTCGGCGATGCTGCACGCCCCGCACTCCTTGCAGTTCAAGCCGAACTCGTCGTAGTCCGCCGGGCATCCTTCGGCGTGCTTCAAGCAGTGGGGCAACAAGAAAAGTCGCCGCGACGGCGGGATGGCCGCTACCTGGTCGCGCCAGAACTCCGACGCCAAAACCACCATCGTCCAGCCGACATATCCCTCCGGCTCGCCCGCCTCGGCGAGCAGCTTCCGAGCCAGCCGCTCCATCTCGTCCTTCGACAGAGGCCGGCTCTTGTCGAGCTTCGTCACTATCCGCCGACAATGCTCGCGCAGCCCCTCGCGCGTCTCCAAGTCGGGCGGGACGAGCTTCAGATGGGCCGTCCTGCGGCGAACCCCCCGTTGCTCCTTACCGGTCGTTGCTGTCGCCAATGTTGCCTTCCTCTCGTTGTCGTATCACTCGCCCCAACGCGGCAGCCGTGAAAGTGATCGGATAGAGCCTTTCATAATACCACAGTCGAGCGAAGTAGAAACCGATCGGCGACGGTTGATCCACGGAACCCTCTTCAACCGCCCGTACCAACCAATCTGCCCCTCGCGTGAGCACCGAACGAGGGCCATTCGCGGCGGCCAGGGCTTCCACGGCAAGTGCCGTCTCCTCGACCGAACTTTCGCCCAGATCCGGGGCGTACTCCCGCACGGCCGGTCCGCCTCCCCAGCCTCCATCGGGATTCTGAGCGGCACTCAGCCAATCCAACCCCCGCCGAGCCATCGAAGTTCCGGTCGCGCCCACGTCGACCAGCCCCAACAGCACTTTGCTCGTGCCGTAGACCGGGTTGGCCTCGTCCGCCTCGTCCTGGTTGCCGAACCAAAGCGGCCACCAACTCCCGTCGTCTCGCTGCCGGCGTTCCAAAAATCGCAAGCCTCGAGCGACGGCACGGTCGGCCACGCGTGGCTCGAGTCGCTCCCGCCAGGCCGAAAGAGCCCTCAGTGCGTGCGCCGTCAGGTCGCTGCCGCTTCGGTCGAACGGCAGCTTGCCCCAGCCTCGGCAGAAGGTGGGCCATCCCCCGTCTCGGTTCTGCAGACCCAGGAGCCACTCCAGTCCCGCGTCGACTGCCGATTCGATTCGCGATCGCTCAGAAGAAGCCTCGTCCATGCTCTCCCAAAACCGACGCAGTGCCAGGAGGGCGCCGGGCGTGTCATCGGCGTCGGGCACCGAGCCGCTCAAGTCGGACCAACCCCATCCACCGGGAGGAGCGCCTGTGTAGCGATGTCGCTCTTTCCCTTGGCAATCGAGGATCCAATCGAGGCACGTGAGTTGGCCGATGTCCCATCCTCCCACGGCCAAATGCTGCACCGCCAGCGTCGTGTTCCACGTCGCCAGATTCGTGTCGATGGGCCAACTTCCGTCCGGGCGAGCTGAGTCGATGAGAAACCGTCGGCCCCGCACGGCCACCGGCTCGTCATGCCTCCCCATCCCCTCCAGGCTCATCACGACGAAACTCGTCAGCGGCACCGCTTCGAGATAACCACCGCTTTCCGGCTGGACTTCCCGCAAAACACGAAGTGACGACTGCACGGCCAGGCGGCGGATGGCTCGAAGAGCCGGATTGCGAGGGGGGCGAAAGCGGAAGCGAACCTGCCCGATGGCGACCAGAGCCGGAATGGCGTAACTGACGACCGGCAGACGCAGGAACCGGTACCAGTTTTGAGGAAAGACGGCCAGCTCGAACGGCAGCGGGGCCACTTCCTTCCAGTCGGCCACGCCTGCCAACGCCGCACAGGCCAGGATCGGCACAGCGAATGTCTTGTCGCGGCCATAGCGACGGCGAAGTGCGGCGATGCCGCCGACGCTGTCGATATAACGGCGTGCCTCCAGCCGGGCATGTTCGGCTCGGTCCTGCCATCCCCACGTCGCGTGCCAGTCGCGAGTCACCACCAATGCGGCCTCGGCTAACATCGTCGTCGCCACATTGGAGTAGCTCCGGTCGGTGTCCCCCCAACCCCCGTCGTCCCGTTGGGCTTCGAGAAGGTATCCAATCCCTTTTCGACACAGTTCCCGCCAAGTATCGGCAGCAGGGCCTTCAGGTTCGTTGCACTGTGCCAGCTCGAGGGCTACGACGGCGGTGGCTGTCGACAGGGCGGAGGAACAGAGTTCACCCGTCCAATGGCCGCGCTCGTTGCGTTCCGCCAATAGCCGCTGGCAAACGCGCGTCCACGCGGTTCGCACGCGCGCCGTGGGGAACGACGGGGAGAGATCGGACTGTGCACTCATGCCGACGTGCTCTTGGTGGGCTGGCCGAAGTGGAGGGGCAACTTGCCGCCATGATGCCGCAAAACGACATTACTGTGAAAGGGGGCCGCTCGATACGGCTTAAAGCTGTGCCCACAAAAATGCCGATAGCGAGGTAGAGTTTTCGAGGATCGCCGTGCGCTTGGACGGGAGAACGGGAAGGAAGGCACGCGAGAATGAGCCGGGTGGGCTCGAGCCGTTCTCAGCATCGGTCGGCGTGCTTGGCGAGTCGCGAAGCGAGTTGCCGGTTCGAGGCAAAATTTCCAACGTCCCGTCTCCAAACGGTTGCGAGCCGCGTTTACAATCAGAAGGGTTTTGTTTCTGGCGAAGCGGGTTCCGCTGCCCCGGAGCGTGTGGTTCCAGAAGGTGTCAACGGCTCCTCCGGTACTCGAACGTCGGGCAGGGCGGGCTGGTGTTCCCAAGCCCGCACAGATTGCTCCGGCGAACTCATAAGATCGACAGGCGCGTTTCGGACGGCGCCGACGTCACGGCATAGGAGTGCTTGTTCCGGAAACTCATCCATCTGCTCATTAGCACGAACACGCGCATGGCCTCATCGGAACGTTTCAGCTCGGTCTCATTTCGCTCGCGCCGTGGTGCCCGTCGTTTCCCGTGGGAGGACCTCAGCGACGAAGAACTCCTCGATTGGCGCTTCTGTGATCTGGGGCTGCAAATCGAAGGCACCGTCTTGGAAGAGCGGATCGCCAAGCTCTATCGGGAACTGAGCACCAAAGGACTTCACTTCAAGCCGCACTGCTGGCTCTCGGACGAATGGTTTTCGCCCGATGGCATTCCCGGGATCGCCATTCCGTTTTATTTGGCTCACCCGCGACTCGCCCGGCTCGAGTACCGCCAGATGTACGAAGTGGAAGGGGGGACGCAACGGTGGTGCATGCAAATCTTGAGGCACGAGGCGGGGCACGCGATCGACACGGCGTTTCGGCTGTCGCGTCGCCGAACCTGGCAAGCCGTTTTCGGGAAACCGACGAAGCCGTATCCCGAGGAGTATCGTCCGAGACCGCATAGTCGTCACTTCGTCCGGCACCTCGGCCACTGGTACGCTCAAAGTCACCCGTGTGAAGATTTCGCCGAGACATTCGCCGTGTGG
>WFWZ01000338.1 GCA_015490875.1 Planctomycetaceae bacterium | reverse complement strand
TAGCGGGTGTGGCCGGAGCGACCTTTGGTGGTCAGCTCCGGTGGCACGTGCTAAAATAGGGAACGCCGGTGGACGGTTGAGCGAGCCGTCCCTGGCTCCCGCCTGACACCTGTCGGAGGGTGTCACCCCATCCCACCTCACGGAGTCCTCGAAGCGAGTAACACGCTTCCAGGTAACGACTTGGAGGTGTCCATCACCGAGGGATGCTCCGTCTGCCATACAGAGAAGGCGATCGACATGAGTGTGATCACGCAGGACCCAGCGGGCGTCGGGTCTGCGAGTACGGTTCCGCCCCCGCACCGAGACGTCCTTAGCGGTGTCCAGGTTTCGGCCCCGACGCAGCCCAAGACGTCCAAGCGGTCGGTCGAGAGTCGCCACTGGCGACGGCGCGGCGCCGCGGTCGTGGCATTGGTGCTTGTGCTGGCAGTCGTGGCCGTCTGGAAATGGCGAGCTGGCGGGACGGTGGATCGGGAACGTTTGGTGCTCCATACCGTTCAGCGAGAATCCCTCGAGATTACGGTGGTGGAGCGGGGCAATCTGGAGAGCCAGAGTAATCTTGAGATCATCTGCGAGGTCGACGATGTCCGGCGAGACGGGATCAACGGAACGCCGCTCATTTGGATCATCGAAAATGGGAAGCGAGTGAAGAAGGGCGACTTGTTGGTCGAGCTCGACTCGGCTCCCATTCAGGAGAAGCTCGACGAGCAGATTCTGGACACCGAACAAGCGCGGGAGCGCTACATGCTGGCGCAGGCCGCCTACGACAACCAGTTGACTCAAAACGCGACGAACAAGGCCGAAGCCGAACTGCGGGTGCAGCTTGCCGAGTTGGAACTCCAGATGTTCATCGACGAGGAGAGCGGCACGCACAAGTTGGAAGTCGAGGCGATCAAGCGGCAGATCGACGACTTGAACAACGAGATTCTCGCGGCCGAAGCGAGTCTCGAATTGAAGAAGAACGACAAGCAGGGCATCGAGACTCTGTTTCGACTCGGTTATGCGGGCAAGAGCGAGCTGGACAAAGCGAGACTCGATTTTCTTCAGGCCGAAAGCCAGTATGCGGCGAAGATCAATCGTTTGAGGACTCAGTTGGCGACGTTGAAGAAGAAGGAAACGTACGAGCGGCAGATGCAGCTTTTGCAGTTGCAAGGTCAGCTCGATACGGCCAAGCGGAATCTGGCTCAGGTCATTCGCAACAATGAAGCCAAGTTGACTCAGGCGAAGGCTACGCTGGAGACTCGCAAGGAGCTGCTCCACAAGGAAGAAGAGCTGCTGGCTCGGTATCGAGAGCAACTTGAAAAATGCAAGATTTATGCTCCGCAGGACGGCATGGTGGCGTATGCGTCGACACGCAATGAGACGATTCGTCCGGGGCTTCCCGTCCGAGCTCGCCAGCATATCCTGTCGCTTCCCGACTTGAAGAAGATGCAGGTCGTGACGTCGATTCACGAATCGGTGTTGGACCAGGTGAAGCCGGGACTGAAGGCGACGATTCGTGTCGATGCCTTTCCCGAGCATGTCTACGAGGGGACGGTGAAGCAAGTTGCGGTTCTGCCGGACCAGACCGGGTGGTACAACTCCGACACGAAAGCTTACCAGACGACGATTACGATCGACGAGGAAGTGGAGAACCTCAAGCCGGGCATGACGGCAGTGGTCGAGATCCACGTGCAGCGATTGGAGAACATCCTCACGGTTCCCGTCCAGGCGATCGTTCCCGAAGGGAAGCGGACTTATTGCTACGTCTGTGATGCGTCGGGGAAGGTCGAAAAGCGCGAGGTCGCGCTGGGGCCGACCAATGACCGTGTGGTTCAGGTGGCTCGAGGCCTGCAGGCAGGCGATCAGGTCGTGCTCAATCCGGGGGTCTTATCGGAGCAAGAGAGCTGAGGGGTAGCGGCCGCGCGGCCCGCCGGGGTTGAGCAAGAAGGGGGGCGGCGGCAAAGATCCATGTTTTGGGCGACGTTGAAACTAGGTGTGCGCAACTTGATGTTGCACAAGTTGCGCAGTTTCCTCACCGCACTGGGCACGATTCTGGGCGTCGCGTCGGTGATCGCTATGTTGGCGGTGGGGGAGGGATCGAAGCGGCACGCCGTGGAGCAGATCCGGCAGTTGGGTGCGGCCAACGTCATCGTCCGCTCGATGAAGCCTCGGTTCGACGAAGAAGGCGACGCGTCCAGTCAAACGGGAACGGCGCAGCGGACGAGTCGCGTGTTGACCTACGGATTGAAGTATGAGGATTACCAGGCGCTTTCAGGACTCCCCACACTGAAGTCGGCCGTGCCGATGGTGCTGATGAAGAAGAACGCGCAGCACGCCGGCCGTCGCGTGCTGAATGCGCGCATTCTCGGGACGACGCCCAAGTTTCTCACGATCAAGGGAATCTCAGTGGCTCGCGGAAGGTTCCTCACAGAGGACGACTTGAAGCGAGGGACCAACGTCGCGGTGCTCGGCGCCGGCGCTCAGCGCCGGCTTTTCGGGTTTTCCGACCCGTTGGGCCAGAGTGTGCTGCTCGGTTCGAATGCCTTTCGCGTTGTCGGCGTGCTGCGCCCTCGCCTCGGAGCGGTGGTGGCCGGCGGGGTGGACAATGCCGACTTGGACCAGGACATCTACATTCCTCTGACAACAGCGCGTCAGCGGTTTGGGGAACTCCAGGTGATCGTACGCACCGGTGGCGTTGATTTCGAACGCGTCGAGTTGAGCGAGATCACATTGGCGGTGCAAGACGAGCGGCTGGTGAGTCAAACGGCCGAAATGGCTCGATCGCTGTTGAAACGCCACCATCCGCATACGGTCGACTTCGAAGTGCAGGTGCCTCTGGAGTTGTTGCGTCAAGCCGAGCAGGAGAAGCGAGTCTGGAACCTGGTGCTCGGATCGATCGCCGGCATTTCGTTGCTGGTGGGAGGGATCGGTATCATGAACATCATGTTGGCGACGGTGACGGAACGGACTCGCGAGATCGGCATTCGGCGCGCTTTGGGAGCGCGCCGCCGGGATATCATCGTCCAGTTTCTGCTCGAGACGATGGTCCTTTCTACGATCGGGGGCATGATCGGGATTGTCGTCGGTGTCGGATTGCCGTGGCTCGTGACGGCGCTCTTCGGCATCGACACGTACGTCGCCTGGTGGACTGTTGTGTTGGCCTTCGCCATTTCCTGCGGGACCGGCATCGTCTTCGGCGTTTATCCGGCTCAGCGCGCGGCGGCCATGAGTCCGATCGAAGCGCTGCGGCATCAGTAGTAGGTCAGGCTTTCCAGCCTGACGGAATCTCATCAGCGTCTGGCCGGCGTATCCGGGAGCCACAGTTTGACGACTGGATGCATCGTGTAGAGCCGGATCTGCTGTCCGTCATCCACCAGAATGCCACTCGAGTCGTTACTGCCAATGATCGGGTTCCCGGGGTATTTCTTCCAGTGCACGAGGTCGTCGGAGACGGCGAGGCAGGTGGTCCAGGGACCTTTCCACTGCGGGTCGGCGTTCGCGTGGTAGATTCCATAGTACCGACCGCGGTAGCGAAAGACTTGATTGAGGGCAATGGCATGGCGGTCGTAGGTATCCGGCCCGAGACTCAAGACCGGTTCGTCTTGGACGTGAGTCCACCGCTTGCGGTCTTGGGACGTGGCCAGCCAGACGCCGCGGTCACGACGTTCGTAGAAGAGGTACCACGTCGAACCTTCGACCCAGACGGTTGGCGTTCCGTAGGGACCGGGCGAGATTGGTTTACCGGTGGTCAGACGGATGTCGAGAGGACCATGCTCTTTCCAGTGAAGCCCATCGGGAGACGTGAGCATGTGGGCGATGTCGTTGCGGCCTTCGGCGAACATGTAGTACAGGTCGCCGTCATGCACGACGCACATGTCTTCGACCCAACTCTCGGCGAAAATCGGATTGCGGGGATGGCGCGTCCAATGGCGGCCGTCGGTCGACGAGGCATACCCAAGCGATTTCTGGTCGCTGCGATCGGGGTTGTATCCCGTATACCATAAATGCCATCGCCTTCCTTCGCGCAAGATGTAACCTCGTTCTCGGATGAATCGGTCCCACGTGTCTTTGCCAGTGCCCGCGAAAAGAGGCTCGGTTTGCGCGAGTTTCCAGTGGACGAGTTCCGGTGGAAACTCCAGGGATGAGGCTTCGCGTGTCGGCTCGAGGTGTTGTTGCGCGCCGGCATGTGATGGCAACGCCATCAGCAGGCACAAGCATGTCAGCAGAAAGAATACTCCGCACCCATGCCTGCGTATGCGCATGAACGAGAATGGGCGAGTTGTCGAGCGCATGATGGAAAGACCTACTGTATCACCAAGGTAGCGGCTAGCTACTTACTTCCACCGTTCCAGCCGGAGATAGTTCGGAGCGGAAAGAGCGAGCCAGCCGGCGTTGGAAATGGAGGCGTACTTCGCGTTGCCAAAGTAGCGACTATAGTACCTCTGTCCAGTGGCCACCTGCCAGAGGGTCAGCCGGCCATTGGCGGTGACCAGCAGGAGCGTTCGCTCGGAGGGACTGAGTGTCATTGACTCGACGGGAACTTGTTCCGCTCCCCAAGGCACAGCGGGCAAGAAGACCGGAATCGGAGGAAACTTCCACCATGAGCGGAGGGAGGACAGAAGGGCGAGTAGCGGATGTCGCCGTGACCGTTTTCGACGTGGAGGAATCGACATGGTTATCCACGACAGGTCCGAACCGAAAGTACCGGATGATATCTCGAAGGCTGACTCCACGCACCAGTTCCATCGCCAAAAAGGGAACGCCGTCGTGGACGCCGTATTGGTACCCCTTCACGATCACCCCCGTGTCCGCTAGCGCCCGCCGTGAAGACGTTCCCGATGGATCGGGATGGGACGGAGATTGGCAACGATCCGGGATGCGGCTCCGTCCGCTGGCTGAATCGGAGCGTGTGAAGTCCATGGTCCTGCCCGCTTGTCGTCTGGCAAATCGGAGGAGATTCCATTCACCGTTTCCCTATCACTCCTTTGTCGGAGTCCCACCCGTAAGGCATCGGTCTCTGCGATCCACCAGAGACTGCGACCGCATGTGTAAAGCCGCCGATTCTGCGAGTGGTTCATTATCGCATGCCAGAAGGAGATAATCTACTCCCCCGGGGTTCGAGGGCCCCTCGCCGGAGGTGTCAGGTTGCCGATGTGGGAGTGACCGACCGTCCCGTGCCGGGCAACCGAGTTACTCTGCTGTTCCCAGTTTCCCGTCCTTATCCAGCTCAACTTGCCGTGGCGAAGATCAGGCGGTACCTAAGATACGTTTCGAGAGGGAGGACTGTCATGAACAAGTTCATCGATCGAGTTCACCGGTTGCCTCGAGTCTGGTCGAACCGGGAATTGGCTCGCGTCGCCCATCTCTTCCGAGGTGATGTCGTCAATGTCAGCGCCTGGAAGGACATTGACAAGGAGGGGCGACGTTATCGGGATTATTTCGTCAACGCGAAATCCTACACGTTGACCAACTACGCGGCGGACACGAAAGGCCTTCAGGGATACGCGAACGAGATCTTTCTCGATCTGGAACAGCCTCTGCCTGAGGATCTCACGGAGCGGTTTGATGTCGTGTTCAACCACACGACGCTTGAGCACATCTTCGACGTGCAGACCGCCTTCGCCAATCTATGTCGGATGACACGGGATGTCGTGATCCTGGTCGTTCCGTTCCTACAACAGTACCACTCCAGCTACGGAGACTACTGGCGTTTTTCACCGCTGGCCGTCAAGCGGCTCTTTGAGACGCATGGTCTGGAGGTCGTCTATCAGTCGTTCAACGGTCACACGACAAGCTCCGTATATGTATTCACGATCGCCTCGAAGTCTCCTGAGCGGTGGCGCGAAGAGTTTAACTGGACTTTCGACGTAGTCGATCCGCGCGGTATTGGCCCGGAGCCTTACGCTGGCAGCCGGGCGATTCTCAACGTCAGCCACCGAGTTTACCAATGGACACGGCGCAAGCTCCCTCGCTTCTTGCGGCCGAAGCAGGCCGGGTGAGCGTTGCCGCCGGGGACGGAGACTCCTGTCTTTTTTTCTGATGTGGCGTGCGGTAGCAGCCGATGTAGGCAGCGGTGTTAAAGTTTGTCGGTTGTAGGGATTTGGCTATTGCCGCACGTGGACGTCCGCTTCTCCATCTTGGCTTGCCTGCTTATTTTCTTGCAGGCCACGGGCTCGGGCTGTGGTCGCCGCTACTACCTGCGCCAAGCCGACCAGGAAACATACGCCACGCTGGCTGAGAAGACCCAAAACGCTCCCTGGCAGCCCCCTGCGAACTATTCCGTCTACCCAGATTCTCGAGCTCGTTTCGCTGACCCCACCGACCCCGCTTTCCCGCAGCTTCCTCCCGTGGGTCCGCGACTCTACAAGAGCGGCTTCGTCGACGACGTGACGCGTCGGCAAGAGGGGTCCTCGGAGTCGGACAAGCGGGAAGAGGTCGAGCCATCCACCGAACAACGACTTCCGCCACCGCGGCCCGCCGATCTGTCGGCGGTGCGTCGCGTCGCGTGGTGGGATGAAGCGGAGACTCCCGAAGAGGATGCGGCGCTCGAGGAGGATCGGCGCGAAGAGCCTCCTCGCGTTCTGCCGGTCGCTCGTTCCGACTGGGACGCGCTTCCCGATTCGACTCGGAAAGCCATGCTGGAATTTGCTTCGGTACGGCGTGAATTCGAACGCACCTACGGACGGCCTCCCACACCTGAAGAGCGGATCCAGGCGCCGCGGATGACGTTTCCGATGATCATGGAACTGGCGCTGATTCACAGCCGGGAATACCAGACGCAGAAGGAGAACCTCTACCGCGCTGCCTTGCAACTGACGCTCGATCGCTACCTGTATTCGCTCCGTTTCGCGCCGACAGGAACGGGAACTGTTCCCAACTACGTGCACAGCCGCACGGCGGGAATCACGACGAACACACTGAGCGTTCCGACGACGATCGTCGGCCAGCAGATCCTCGCGACCGGTGCCGACCTCGTGGCAAGGTTCGCCAACGATGTCGTGTTGACGTTCAACGGGCCGAGCGGGTTTTCTGCCGATGTCGGCTCAGAGATGCTTTTGCAGTTGTCGCAAAGCCTGCTTCAAAACGACATTGTCTTCGAGAATCTCACGCAGTCCGAACGCAACGTCGTCTACGCAGCCCGCGATTTCGCTCGATTCCGAAAGATCTTCTTTCGGAATCTGGCCAACCAGTATTACAACTTGCTCTTGACGTACCGCAGCATCGAGATCGCCACGCAAGACTACTTCAGCAATGCGCGCGCTTTTCACCAGGGTGAGGCTGAGCGCCGCGCGAACCGCCTGCCGCAGTTCCAAGTTGACCAGTTCGAGCAGAATGCGCTGCGCAGTTTGAGTCGACTGATCCGGAATTCCAACACGCTGCAGCGGGCTTTGGACGATTTCAAGTTGCAGATCGGACTGCCTCCCGAGTTATTGGTGCACGTGGACCTGTCGGAGCTCGAGCGGCTGACGGCGCGCGACGAAGCGACGGTGCGCGAGGAGCTCGTGCGCCGAGCGAGGCGGAATCTGGTGCGGGAACGTGACGTGGACCAGCCCGATCCCTCGGTTTTGTTGTCTCAAGGCATCGAGCTGATCCGGCGCATGCTCGTCCTGGCAGATGCTCGCGAAAAGGCCGGCTATGACTCGCAGCTCCTCGACAGGGAGGCACTCCGTCGACAGTTGGCCGACTTGCGAGCGGACGAAGCGTGGTATCTGGTGGAACTTGCGAGAGCTGCCTACCGGACCACGACCCAAGGAGATGCTCCGGTGGTGCAGCAGTTCCAGCGCACCATCGACGTCGTGGCGGCACTCCGCATGGCGATTGCCCGCGAGCGCAAGCGGCGGTTGTTACGCGGTGAGTCCGTGGGCGACGAGCTCTTAGAGACGGCTCGTGCATTGGATAGGTCGGAGCGAGATTTGCGGGAGCGATTGGAGAAGGCGGTGGCCCAGCGACAACTCGACCAGATCGAGGCACTCGCCAAGGAGGCTGCTCAATTATTAAGTCGGGCAGAGGCGAGTGCCGCGCAGGTGGCGAGAATCGAGCCGCGGCAGTGGAAGGACGCTGAGTGGCTTCGGAGCCGCGTGCAGGAGGTGATTGTTAGTGCTGACGCGGCGCTGCGCGAGCGTTCCGGGGGCGTGCTCCCTTTCGAAATCGAACACGACGCAGCCCTCCTGACCGCCATCGCCCGCCGTTGGGATTTGGCCAACCAGCGCGAACAGGTAGCCGATGCGTGGCGTCAGATCAAGTACGCGGCGGATCGACTCCGTTCCGTCATCGATGTCACGGCGTCACAGTCGATCCGAACGCCCGATTCGGTCAACCGACCGTTCGATTTCACCTGGGACGACAGCACGACGCGTCTGACGCTTCGCTTTGATACTCCGGTGAACCGGCAGGCGGAGCGCAACGCTTACCGGCGGGCGTTGATCGCCTATCAGGCCGCTCTGCGAGCGTGGATCGAGGCAGAGGATCGGATCAAGCGAGACGTCCGAGACGACCTGCGCCGACTGCGACTCGACCTGCAACAGTACGAGATCGCCGTCGCCAGTGCGGCGTTGGCTCAAGAACGTGTCGTCAGCACGCGGCTCCAGTTGCAGCTCGGGATAGGCCGTGTAGCGGCTCGCGACTTCCTCGAAGCACAGCAGGCCTACACCGCGTCGCTCAGTTCGGTGGCGGCGGAACACATTGGTTTCTTGACCGATCGCATTCAGCTCTTCTTGGACATGGAGCAACTGACCGTCGACGAGCGGGGCATGTGGCCGTTCCTGTATGACGAAGAGTACCAGCCCGAGGCCGACTATCGGCTTGAGCAGAGCGCTCCGTCACCCTACGGACAGCTTGTACCCGGACTCTGGTACTCGCCGCGCCTGAAGCAGATGCTCCGTCCACCCGTGTTGGAACCGGAGGTTTTGGAGGACCCGCGGGATGAGAACAGAGCGGATGCCGCGCAGCCGTCTTCCGATGAGATCAGGTAGTTGCCTTCGTGATGTTTTTGAATACTCGCACGTGTCCGCGCGAATCAGACCGTCGTTCGACTTTGATTTCGACGAGCGATGAAGACACAAGCTGCCGCTGCAGTTGCAGTACTGTTGTCGATTGCGATTGCGAGCACGATCCTGAAATCATCCATTCGTTCAAAACTCGCGGCTCGGCAGGAGCCTCGCCGTCCCAACTCGGGAAACCTCATTCTTGAATGCTATGGTTGGCTGCTTTCATACCCACGCTGAGCCCAAGAGGACTTCTCAAAGTTCATTTCGTCCCAGAATCCCGCACGGTGATTCACCGATCCATGGCCATCGTTCGGTCAAAGGCCTCGCATCCGGCTTCTTGGACGGGAGCCGGCGCGACCGATGGTGCCCTCGCCCCGCTGGCTCCCTGGTCGAGTTGGGAACTGGGACGCTGTTCGCTGGTGACGTTGGGTGCGTGGCGCGGTGCCGGTGTGTCGGGGGTCTTGGAAGGAGATGAGGAAAGAGCCGTAAAGTAGCTCTTGACGACGTGATCGAAATACTCGGGTTTCATCTCCAGCGGCAGATCGTGGTAGGCGCAGTAGTTGCGGATCTGGCTGAGGATGTCACGAGCGTGGCAGCGTCGAAGCGGTCGATTTTTGCCATAGAGGTGCGTCTGGAGCAAGTAGGTCACGGCGTCGTCCTCATACGGGCAATCGAACATTTCCGCGGCCATCTGGAACAGTTGCCGATATTCCTCTTCGCTGGGATCGCCGATTTCGATTTTGTAGGGGATGCGGCGGAGAAACGCGTCGTCAGCCAACGTGACCGGATCGAGATTCGTTGAGAAGATGATAAGTTGATCGAAGGGGACTTGGATTTTCTTGCCCGTGGCGAGCGTTAGGAAATCGTGGCCGGATTCGAGTGGAACGATCCACCGGTTGAGAAGTTCATCGGGGTCGACGCGCTGGCGGCCGAAGTCGTCGATGAGGAGGCATCCACAGTTGCTTTTGAGTTGCACGGGAGCTTCGCTCACGTTGTGATGCGGATCATGACGGATTTCGAGACTTTCCATCGTCAGCTCCCCTCCGACGACGACCGTCGGGCGGCGAATTTTGACCCAGCGAGGATCGTGATCCTGGTCCTTCAGAAGAGTGTGGCGTTCTTCCTGGAGTTCTCGGTGGTAGGTGGCATCGAACAGTTTGATGAACTGACCGTCGACGATGAGTGTCCGGGGGATCCAGATGTGCTGCCCGAAACATCCCGTGATGCGGCGGGCGAGTGTCGTCTTACCGTTGCCCGGTTCGCCGTAGAGGAAGAGGCCTGCGCCCGAATTGACGGCCGGCCCAATCGCTGACACCGTGTCGTCATTGAGTGTCAGTCCTTCGAAAGCGCGGAGGAGATCTTCTTGCCGCGGGGATTCGGCGCGAATCGATTGAGCGTCGACGGAGACGATGTAGTCGTCGAGGGGAACGGGGGCGGCTCCCACGTAGCCGCAGATTTCCATCTCTGTTTGGGCTCGCTGCCGACCCGCATCGGTCAAGGCATAGGTATAGTCATTCAGGTGAGCGGACCCGGTGTGGACGATGATCTGGCGCGTGCGCAAGTTTTGGAGAATGGGATCGACCAGTCCGAAGGGGAGGCAGATCGCCTGCGCCAACCCGCGTCCAGACGACATGCCGCAGGCCAGGAGTTGCTTGCAGAGGAGGCCTTCGACCACGGTCGGGGGGAGCCCGGCTTCTTCAAGCGTTTGAGGTTCTTGAGGCCGAAAGATCTCTTCGGACAGGAGCGAATCGAGCAGACTGCCCGTGGGGATCGGTTCGTCCATCGCACTCATCATGACAGACTCCATTGACGTACGTACGAAACAGCAGGAACCTTGGGAGCGTGGGGACAGCTTTGGAGAGCTACCAATCGATGACAGCCGGGTCGGGAACACGGAGTGTCTGGGTGCCTGATACGGTTTCCGTGGCGAACGAACCGCTGTGGATTTCTTCGCCCAGAGCCGCTAGTCCTTCTCGGTAGATGATCCCGGTGGGACGACCGCTCTGTAAGACGACGACAGGAAGGTCGGTGTCATCTTGGGAAAGATATTCCATGACTTCGGCGAACGGTGCTTCCAGCGGAAACGTCGTGGCGTCGCCGATGAGGTGTTCCACCCACGAAGCAGGCGGTGTGGCTTCTCCGACGAGGTGCCGAGGAAGAAGTCCCACGAACTGTCCGTGGGAATCGACGACGACGAGATGAGGAAGCTGGCAGTTGGCCAGCATGGCCCATGCCTCGAGTGCCGACTGGTCGGTGCGCAGAAGCAGCGGGAGGGGCGTCATGATGTCCCGTGCCAACGTCGTTTCGAAAAGCCGGCCCGACGTAGCCCACTCTTCCCACTCGCGCGATTCGTCGGCGAACGCCCCAAAGCTAACGACACAGTCGCGCCCCGACTGTTTCGCCTGTTGCAGGGCTTCATTGGCACAGTGCCAAAGAGATGGGGCGTCGAGTGGTTCCGATTCACGTGTAGCCACGCCCACGCTGATCGTGCAGGTCAATTCGAGCGGGTCGAGCAGATAGGGACGCTCGCCGACCACACGCGACGCATTCTCACACCATTGCGTCGCTTCGACGGTTCCCGAATCGAGCAGCGCCGCGAAACGGCCCCCATCGATACGAGCCCACGCGAGCGGCCGTTCCTCCCAGGACTCAAGTCGTTCAATGACTGCCGCCAAGAATGGGTCACCCACGGTCTGTCCATACTTCCGGTTGATGCACTCGAGTTCATCGATGTCGAGGAGGGCAACGGAGACAGGGCCGTCCTGGCTTTCGATCTGTTGAGCGACTCGCTGGAGAAACTCGTTTTCACTCAGCCACCCTGTCTGCGGATCCCGTAGGAATTGTCGCTCATAGCGGCGGTCGAATTCCAACATCCGAGCGGCCGTGCGGAGTCGGGCGAGGAGTTCGCCGCAGATGAGCGGGCGAGTCAGGACGTCGTCGGCGCCTGCCTGGAGTGCCTCATCGAGTTGCTGTTCGGTCGGTTCGCTGACGAGCAGGAACGAATAGACGGGCGAACGGCCGGCGCAGCGGTGGGGCGTATGCAGAAGCCGATGGGGCTGTTCGTGGATGGCGGCATCGACGATGAGAAAGTCGGGAGGAGCAACCTGGAGTCGTTCGAGAGCTGCGTCGACGGACGTCATCTCATGGACGTCATAACGGAACAACGCTAAGAACCGGGACATCCGGCGCAACAGTTCCCGCTCCCGCGAGACGATGAGGATCTGATAGGGACGGTTCCACGGATGGGGCATGCCAAAGGCCTCCAGTAGATCGAAGGACGTGGTGGAATGCGGCTTGAGGATTCCGAGACGTTTTCAAGAGAAGTTTACGTCAAGGATGTCCGGCACATTGTCGAAAACCGGGCTGCGACCCGGCCGATTTTCGCGGGGCGAGTTCGACGGAATGCTATGGTTTCTAAGGAATGTTACCCGGGGGTGGCGCTGGGGCCGCGCTCCCGTTGCACTGCTGGCGACCAGAGGGGACAGTCGATCGATGCGCACACAGGTTTTTTCTGCCGGACCCGTTGGCACGCCTCACTTGGAGTTTCAGGTGGAGGGGGAGGCTCAGCCACGCCGTGTGGCGCTGACGCGATTTCCCTTCACGATTGGCCGGCAGGACGGACTCGACCTGACGCTCCCTTCGGGGAGGGTTTCGCGCCAGCACGCCACGATCGAGTTTCGACAGGGACGGTATTGGGTCCGCGACCTGGGCAGTACCAACGGGACGCTGCTCAACGGACAACGTGTCGAAGAGGCCGAGCTGGCCGACGGTGACCAGCTGGAACTTGCCGACATGACGTTGGTTTTTTCGCGAGGCGTGGAGGAGTCACCACGTCCGGAAGCGACGTTGGTGATGGCGGACCGCGCCGTCGCCAACTCGGGGATCACGCCGTGGATCCTCGAGCACCGGCGGCTCCAGGAAATGGTCTTGCAACAGACGCTGCGGTGGCGGTTCGAGCGGATCGAGGACCTCGAGCGGGGTGTGTGTTTCGGCTACGAGTTGCAGTGGGACGAACAAGAATGGCTGGGTGATGTGGCGGCTCGGCGACGCCTGCGCGGCATCGACAGTCGGATCAACGATCGATTGTGCGAGTTGCACCGGTTGGTGGCAGTCAGCCGCCCGCTACCGGCGGAGAGTCCGACGACCTGGTTTTTCAATGCATCGACCCCGGAAGTGGGCACGCCTCGCTTCGTGCAGTCACTCGTCCGGACACGAGCTCGCTTGCCCGAGGGACACGGAATTGTCGCTGAGATTCCGCACGCCGCCGTCTGCGATATTCCCTACTTTCGTCGCTTCTTGCAGGCGCTGACCGATGAAGGTATCCAGATCGCATACAGTGATTTTCGAGGGGGGCCGGCTCAGATCGCCGACTG
>WFWZ01000337.1 GCA_015490875.1 Planctomycetaceae bacterium | reverse complement strand
GCGAGGGCTCGACCTTCGCCGAGTGCCGGTCCGATCGAGCCGATGGCGATCGTGATGCCCGCAGTCACAATGGAGGCGACACCGATCCAGGTTGCACTATCCATGAGGGGATGCTCCTTTCGAATCCGAGTGGGAAGTATTCGAGGGGGCGACTCGAGCTTCCATCGCTTCATGGGCCTGAGTTGCCGAAGCGATGTAAACGAGTGCCAACATGGCGAAGATATAGGCTTGGATGAGTCCGGTGAGCAGGCCGAGAGCCTGACTCAACAGCGGAAAGAAAAGTGGAGCGATGATCAGGAGGATCGCACCGATCTTCGCACCGCTCATCATGTTGCCGAACAGCCGCACGGCCAGTGCCAAAGTGCGCGACAGTTCGCCAATGATGTTGAAGGGAAGCATAAGTGGCGAAGGCTGGAGGTAGAGTTTCCAATAGCCGATCCATCCTCGTTCGCGAATGCCGAACAAGGGCACGGCCACGAGGACGCACAGTGCCAAGGCGGCGTCAGTCGAAAGGGATTCGGTGGGGGCAGGAAAGATCTGAAACACGCCCAGAACGTTGGAAACGGCGATGAAGAGGAACAACGTGCCGACGAAAGGAACATAGCGTTCCGGGTTGCGAGGTATCACTTCGCGGATCTGTCCGACGATCGCCTCGACGATGACCTCGAGAAAGTGCTGCCACCGAGAAAAGAGGAACGAGTCGGTGATGGTTCGCGTGACGAGCCACGAAGCGATCACGAGGATCGTTCCGACCAGCCACGTCGACACGATGGTAGCATTGAGTTGGACGGCGCCCCACTGCCAGTAGACGATCTCATCAGGCGATAGACGTTCGAGTCCTCCCATCACAGGTCTCCCTCAGGAAGAGACGCGGCCGTCGGCTTGGTGGAATGCGTGCCTCCCCAGGCTCGGCAAAAGATGAACCGACTCACCCAGAATCCCATGAGTGCTGCGATGATTGGGAAAGGTCGGCCGCCGGTGATTCCCAGCAGGGCAGTCATCAAGAGTGCGGCTCGCACGAGAAAGCTGACTCCCAGGCCAACGGCCGGCTGCCGCCATCGCCCCAGACGCTCGAGGGTCCACCATAGGCCGGCGAAATAGAGTCCGCCCAAGACTAACCCAGCGGCCATCATGACCATCCACTCATTCCAAGGCATCAGTGATTCTCCTTCGTTGCATCGGTTCGGTGACTCGCATTCCCGGTCCAGGCCGTAGGCGGACCTTCGCCCGCTTCGTTGTTTTGGATGTCGTTTTCGTCTTCTGCCTGGGCCGCTGCCGACTCGCGTGAAATCCAGTACCACGCCAGATAGCAACCGGCGGCTACTCCGGCGACGAGTCCCATCAACGTAAAAGAGTAGGGACGTTCGACTCGCCGGTCGAGCCAGATGCCGACGGCCAGTCCGATCAGCGTTGGCACGGCGACGGACCAGCCGACCATGCCGAACATGCCGAAGCCGTACCAGACGGTGCGCATGCTGCGGTGCCGAGCGCGCAGTTTGCGCACTTCCTTGCGGCTCACTTCCTGCTGAAATCGTCGATCGACATCTTCGGCATCGTTCATAGCATCACGCGCTCTTCGAGAACTCCAGGAATCGCCGCACGAGGCTGCTTTCGAGGCGCGCGGCGGCCGACCGTACTTTACGTTCCCACTCATCGCGTGCGAGGAACTCGCGATCGATTCGATCTCGCAGTTCGCCCAGGTCGCCGCCGAGCACGGCCTGTCTCGTCGCCACCCGAACTTCGTCCCCGCACTTGACCAGGACTCCCTCGTCGACCGCCACCAGGTGTTCTTGTCCGTCTTGCAGGTAAAGCAGGATTCCCGGCACGAGTCTCGCCACACAGTCGATGTGGCGCGGTAGCAGAGTGAACGCTCCTTCGGTCGAATCGGCCATCACCTTCTGGCACAGGGCTTTCACGAGAAGCCGGTGAGGGAGCCAGATGGTGAGTTGCATGGCGTCACTCCCGTTGGTCTGCTTCGTCGATCGTACCGATCATGTAGAGGTCGCTTTCCGGGCGGTCGGCGAATTCATCGTTGAGGATGCGTTCGCATCCGTCGAGAGCTTCCTCGAGTTCGACGAATCTTCCGGGACGTCCGATAAATGCTTCGGTGACGAAGAAGGGTTGCGTGAGGAACCGTTCGAGCCGACGAGCTCGGTTGACGGCCTGCCGGTCTTCGCGCGAAAGTTCCTCGAGTCCCAGCATGGCGATGATGTCTTTCAACTCTTCGTACTGCGCGAGCGTTTTGCGGATTTCTTGGGCGATGCGATAGTGGCGTCGGCCGACGATGGTGGGAGAGAGCATTTTCGAGCGGGACTGGAGGGGATCGACGGCCGGATAAAGACCCTCGCTGGCACGGCGGCGCGACAGAACGATCGTGGCAGAGAGGTGTCCGAAAGTATGGACGGCGGCCGGATCGGTAAAGTCGTCGGCGGGGACATAGACCGCTTGAACCGACGTAATGGCACCCGAGGGCGTGCTGGAGATGCGTTCTTCGAGTTCGGCCAGTTCCGTTCCCAGCGTCGGCTGGTAGCCGAGTCGCGAAGGGAGTCGTCCCAGGAGGCCAGAGACTTCGGAACCGGCCTGGATGAAGCGGAAGATGTTGTCGATCAGCAGCAACACATCCTGGCGCTCGTCGTCCCGAAAATACTCGGCCATGGTCAAAGCTGTATGCCCGACTCGAAAACGGGCGCCCGGCGGGTCGTTCATCTGTCCGAAGACGAGGACGGTGTTGGCGAGTTGCCCGGCGGCGGCCAATTCTCGCTGCAGTTCTTCGGCTTCCCGGCAGCGCTCCCCGATACCGCAGAAGAGACTGACACCTTCATGGCGACTTACCGTATTGTGGATAAGCTCCATGATGACGACAGTCTTGCCGACGCCGGCTCCGCCGAAGAGTCCCGCCTTGCCGCCTCGCTCGAGCGGCGCCAGCACATCGATCAGTTTGATGCCGGTGCGGAAGATCTCGGGGCGCGTGACATGGCGTGTGAGTGGCGCGGGGGGTTGGTGAATCGAGCGCCGGGGTACCTGGTCAAGCGGTTCGCCGCCGTCGATCGTTTCGCCGAAGACGTTGAACATCCGCCCCAGGAGGGCTCGGCCGATCGGCACTTCGATGGGCGTCCCCGTGTCGACTACGGGAGTACCTCGAGCCAGTCCCGCTGTGTGCGTCAGCGCGATCCCCCGAACTGTGTTTGCATCGAGTTGGTTGACGACCTCGATGACGATCTCACCCTTCTCGCCCGTTCGCAGCGCGTGCAACAGTTCCGGGACGCCGTCATCGAAGCAGACGTCGATGACGCTGCCTCGAACTCGTGTTACCACGCCTTGGCGGGGCGAGGCGACTCGAGCGCTATGCGTCAGAGGACTCGGAGCTCGATGTCTTGGCATGGCGAGGATCGGGGTGCGCGGCGAAGCGAGGATCGCGGATCCCCAGGCGGATCTTCCATTCCTGAACCAAGCAGTATAGCACGGGCACGACGAGCATCGTCATGACCTCGATCACCATTCCCCCGAAGCTCGGGATGGCCATTGGCACCATGATGTCAGCACCGCGGCCGGTGGAAGTAAGAACGGGGATGAGCGCGAGGATCGTGGTGGCCGTCGTCATGAGGCAGGGACGCACGCGGCGCATACCCGCTTCGACGGTAGCTCGTCGTGCGTCCTCTTTCGTCCGGATATCGGCTCGTTCGAAACTCTGGCCCAAGTAGGTGGCGATCACGACGCCGTCGTCGGTGGCGATGCCGAACAGAGCCAGGAATCCGACCCAGATCGCGACGCTCATATTGATTTCGTGAATCTGGAAGAGTTCTCGCATGCTCTTGCCAAAGAGCTCGAAGTCGAAGAACCACGGTTGTCCGTAGCACCAGAGCATGAGGAATCCGCCGGCCCAAGCAATCCCGATTCCGAAGAAGACGAGGGCGGTTGTGATCAGGGATCGAAACTGAAGGTAGAGAATCAGGAAGATGATGAAGAGGGAAACGGGGAGGACAATTCTGAGTGTCCTCGCAGACCGAATCTGGTTCTCGTAGTTCCCCGCAAATCGGTAGCTCACGCCCGGAGGCAACACCCATTCCCCGCTATCGATCTTTTGTTGTAGAAAATTCTCGCAGTCCTTCACAACGTTGACTTCCGCGAAACCCGGCTTCATGTCGAACAAGACGTATGCCACGAGGAACGTGTCTTCGCTCTTGATGACCTGGGGACCGCGAACGTATTTGATCTCGGCCACCTGGCCCAACGGTATCTGTGCGTTCGTCTTTGTTTTCGCCGGAAGGAGAATTTTTTCCAGCGATTCGATTTCGTTGCGCAATTCCCGCATGTAGCGGATCCGGACCACGAACCGCTCGCGTCCTTCCACGGTGCGCGTGACCGGCCGCCCGCCAATTGCCACTTCGACGACATCTTGGGCATCACGGATCGTGAGACCGTAGCGTGCCAGTTCGACTCGGTCGAAGTCGATCTCAAGATAGGGCTTTCCGACGACCCGATCGGCGATCACGGCACTCGATTCGACACTCGGGACCTGTTTGAGGAACCCTTCGATCTCGATGGCGACCTTTTCGATCGTCTTCAGATCGGGGCCCTTTACCTTCACCCCCATGGGAGCTCGCATGCCGGTCTGCAACATGACGATGCGCGTGGCGATCGGTTGCAATTTGGGAGCTGACGTGGTGCCGGGGATCTGAGCCGCATCGACGATCTCGTGCCAGATGTCGTCGTCGTTGCGGATACCGTGCCATTCCTTGCGGCCGGGATTGAGTTTCGGATCGAGCGGCGGGCGCCACTGGCGGAACGGAGCGCCCGAACGATCGGGGATCAGTTGGTGCGTCTTCTTATCCCGCAGGAATTTCCCGCGGACGCGATACGGCTTGCCATCTTTGGCGAGGAGGAGATTGCCATCCTTGTCTTGCACCCAGTCGATGGCATCCGGATCGTACTTGAATCGGAGTCGGTTTCCGTCGTGATCGACGAGATACTCGGACTTGTAATTGATGACCGTTTCGACCATCGACACCGGGGCCGGATCGAGCGGACTTCGGACGCGGCCGATCTTGCCGACGACCGACTCGATTTCCGGAATGGCCGAGATCGCCCGATCCTGGTAGGCGATCACGTCGAGTGCCTCGCCGATCGACGCGTGGACCATTGTCGTGGGCATGTAGAGGAAGGAACCTTCATCGAGCGGCGGCATGAACTCGACGCCGAAACCTTCCCAGCTTTGCGCGAGCGTCCATTTCAGCTTCGTACTCAGAGGCGCTTTCTCGATGTCGTTTTCCCATTTGCGATCTGTGATCCCCGCAAGTTCGTACTTGAAACGTTCCAGCGGCGAGAGCTTCGCGACTTGTTCCTCCTTAAGCGACTGCTGCTTGTATTCGCTGGGGAAGTGACCGAAGACGAAACCGGGCCCAAGCCACGCGGCGGCTCCGGCGACGATGATCAACAGGGGAATCGACAGAAAGACCAGTTTGTATCGAAGACACCACGTCAAGAGTGGCTGATAGATCCAGTGTTGGAAGATCTGGAATGCGAGCAGCAGTCCGCCGATCGTGCCGCCGACGAAGAGCGTGTTGCGCAGAAGCCCGAGTTCCGGTCCGAGCGGGCCCCATTCTTGGGCGAGCCAGAGGGTGACCAGAAGTGCGACGGCGCCGTTGGCTGCGAGGACTCCTGTCCGATTCCATCTTTGTTTCAAGGTCGCCAGGGACGGAGGAAGCAATTCTTCAGCGACCTTGTATGCCCCCAGGGCGATCAGAATCGCACCGGCCCACCATGGCACGAAAAACATCAACGCGATCCCGGCGACTGCAAGCATCGCGTAGAAGAAGATGCGCAGCGCGCCGCTTCGAATGCGAGAGGCGAACAAGACATGGGCGGCCGGTGGAATGAGTGTGAGGGCGACGATCACCGAGGCGGCTAGAGCGAACGTCTTGGTGAACGCCAACGGCTTGAAGAGTTTGCCTTCGGCAGCCGACATCGTGAAGACCGGAAGGAAACTCACGATTGTCGTACTCACGGCCGTCAATACGGCGCTACCGACTTCGGCCGACGCGCGGTAGACCACCTCGAGTCTCGATTCGTCGGGATCGGCCTCATCGAGATGCTTCAAGATATTCTCGCAAAGGATGATCCCCATATCGACCATCGTTCCGATGGCGATCGCGATTCCCGAGAGTGCGACGATGTTGGCCGTGAAATACTGGGCCAGCCCGGAGGCTCCGAATCCGACGGCCAACGCTCGTGCCACCGACATGGCGATGAAACACATCAAGACGGCGATCGGCAAAAGCGCGCTGATCAGGATGGAACTGCGCAGGTGGACGACCATCACAACGATGACGATGATCGTCACCAGGATTTCTTCGGTGAGGGCCTTCTCGAGTGTTCCCAGGGTTTCGTAGATGAGGCCGGTTCGATCGTAGAAGGGAACGATCGTCACCTGACTCGTGGTCACCCACTCGGGCCAATCCTTGCGCTTGGTCTTGCGCAAATGGCGGACCCACGCGTCATGGTTGAGTTCCGATCCGTTGAAGGCCTCGAAACCGTTGTTCCTCGCGTAGGTCTCGACTTCCTCGCGGGTCGTCCGGGTGTAGTCGACGACCGCTTTCGTGGGCAGGCCGTCGGCCACTTCTTCGATCTGTTTCTTGACGTTCTTGATTGCTTCGAGTGGGTTGTAGCCGAACCGAACGACAACGACACCGCCGACCGCCTCGGCACCTCCCTTGTCGATGGCACCCCGACGCAGACCAGGCCCGAACGTGACGTGCGCGACATCCTTCACGAGAATAGGGACGTTGTCGTTGACCGCCACCACGCTATTTTCCACGTCGGCGAGCTTCTTGATGAAGCCCAGGCCGCGGATGAGATACTCGACGCGGTTGACTTCGATACTGCGGGCTCCCACATCGACGTTGGACTTGCGGACGGCCATGAAGATCTGGTCGAGTGTCACACGATGTGCTCGCATGGCGTCCGGATCGACGTCGATCTGGTACTCTTTCACAAAGCCACCGACCGATGCGACCTCGGAGATCCCTTCGGCCGATTGAAGGTAATACCGGACGTACCAGTCCTGGATCGTCCGCAATTCGTCGAGTCCCCACCCGCCGGCCGGCTTGCCGTCAGGGTCGCGCCCTTCGAGGGTGTACCAAAAGACCTGACCCAATGCGGTAGCGTCGGGACCGAGCATGGGGACGACGCCGTTAGGAAGGGTTCCCTGCGGAAGACTGTTGAGTTTTTCGAGGACGCGCGTACGCGACCAATAGAATTCGACGTCGTCTTTGAAAATGACGTAGATCGCCGAATAGCCGAAATAGGAATAGCTGCGGATCGTCTTGACGCCCGGTACGCCGAGGAGGGCGACGGTAAGCGGGTAGGTGATCTGGTCATCCACGTCTTGAGGCGAACGCCCCATCCACTCGGTGAAGACGATCTGCTGGTTCTCGCCGATGTCCGGGATCGCATCGGTCGGCACCGGTCGCCGAGGGACACCACCCAGTTCCCAGTCGAATGGAGCGACCAGGATACCCCATCCGACGATGAGCAACAGGATCAAGACGACGACGAACTTGTTCTCGAGACAAAACCGGATGATTCCGTTGACCATCGCAATTCCCGGATCGGTGGTTCAATGTTGGTGAGTCGACGTGCCGGAGGAAGCCTTCTTGGAACCGGTGCTGGAATCGGCCTCGGCAGTCACGATTGGTTCGACGCGGTCGGCGCACTTGAGCATCTTGGCGCCGTAGTATGGGTTCATGACCTCTTCATCGGCCTGGTACCAGATGGCTCCCTGGCCTCCGAAGGCCATCGGGCAATGGACTTCCACGACCGTCACGCCGGGGCCGAATCCGAAGGCCTGAGCCAGGACACCGATTTCCTCCGAGAGCGGTTTGAAGGCCTGACGCAGTTCTTTGATGCCCTTCGACTTCTTGAGCGAAGCGAGAATCGACGTCAGGTTCTTGTGTTCTTTCTTCCAGAAGTCGACAGCTTTCCCCTGAAGCAACCCGGCGTCGATCTTCTGGAGTGCCTGTTCGAGTGCGGAGATCTGACCGCGAGCCTTGGATTCGTCGTCCTTGGCGAGTGCCAGTTCCATGGTCAGATAGCTTTGCCATAGTGGCTGCAACTGTCGCTGGAAGTCGACCGGCGCCACGAGTGGCTCCACTTCCTTCTGCTCGGAATGGTGCGTCCCCAACTTGGCGCGTGTCGTTCGCATGCGGGACTTGAGCTGCAAGAAGAGTTGTTCGGCGGTAGCGAAGTTCTTCGCTTTCTTTCCTTCGAAGGCGTCATTCCCCAGCAGCATCGAGTATTCTCGCCACAGGACACGAGCCTGTCCGGAAAGGGTATCGACGTCGATCGCCTCGATCTTCGCCAGCACCTCCGCAAAGGCAGCTCGAGCGCCTTCGAGGTCTTCGGCCGCAATCTTCTGTTCGAGTTGGCGGAACGCCTTTTCTACTTCGCGCCAGCCGTTGCGGAATTCGCGCGTCAGCACGATCGAGTCACCACCGCTGGAGCCGTCCGATTTCTTCTTGTCGCCGCCTCCGTGGTGGTGTCCGCCCCCACTACTGCCCCCTTCAGGCGTCATCATGCTGGGTTTGGCTTTGATTTGGATTTCCGCATCGAGCTTGAAGTTGCCCTCGGTGACGACCAATTCTCCCTCGGCCAATCCGCGTTCGACGATGTAGTAGTCGCCGACGCGCGGTCCCAGGACGATTTCCCGTCCTTCGAACGTGGGCTGACCGACCGGCGCAAAGGCCTCGCGGACCCGTTCCATGATCTGTTCGATCTTGGCGAGAACTTTTTCGGCTTGAGATTTCCGCTGGACGCGTTGGCCTGCCAGCGCCTGGCGGCTTAGTTCGGTCGCGAAGCGCTCCCACAGCTTTTCGGCAAAGGAGGTACCTGGTTGGTCGTAGGGCTGATCGAGCATTTCCGAATAGGTGGCGAAGGCATTGCGGATTCTGTCGATCTTGCCTTCTTCGATCACGGCCTTAAGGGTTTGGAGGGCGGGTTCGGCCGTCGACTGTATCGTGGGGAGTTGGACATAGACGATGGCGCGCGTTCCCGTCACTAACGCCGCGCTTTTGGGGATGACCAACGGCGGCGGATTTTGGGCTCCCCCAGGCGTGACGTACCCTAGCGATTCGGCACGCACCAGCGGCATCCCGCATTTGTCACAGACCCCCGGATGATCCTTGATGATCTCGGGGTGCATCGGACTGATCCACTTGCCCACGAGCGATGGATCGATGATGCGACCGCCCTCGGCCACCATTGGTTCGACCAGGGCGTGCACGAACATGTTCGGTTTGAATTTGCCCGACTTGTTGGGTAAATTGACTCGCACTTTGACGGTGCGGGTGCGGTCGTCGAGTACCGGCTGGATGAAGGCGATGCGTCCGTCGAAATGCTCGCCGGGATAAGCTTCCGTTGTGATCGTGACCTTTTGTCCGTAGCGCAGCCACGGCAAGTCCGATTCGTAGGCGTCCAGATGGACCCACACGAGACTCAGGTCGGCGATGGTATAGATGCGGTCTCCCAGGTTGACGCGTTCGCCTTCTTGCTTGAGTTTCTCGACGACGACGCCGGAGACGGGAGCATAGACGGTCAAATGGGGAGATGCCTCGCCTCGCTGCTCGATTTCTTTGATCTGTTCATCGGTCAGTCCGAGCAGCCGCAGTTTCTTGCGTGCCGAAGCGACGAGGTCCAGTGGCGTGACACCCAAACGAGTCGGCGAGCTGGTGCGACCGTTGGCGTATTTGAGAGCCTGGAGGAGTTCTTCCTGAGCCGCGTAGAGCTCCTCACTGTAGATGTACACCATGTGGTCGCCTTTGTTGACGTAGACGCCCGTGAAGTCGACGAAGAGGCGATCGAGACGACCGGAGACCCAGGCGGTGATGTACCCGAGTGCTGTTTCGTCATAGTCGACCTTACCGACCATTCGGATCTTGTGTCTGACGTAACGCCGTTCGACGGGAACGGTTTCGATCGACATCAACGCAACCGCCTCAGGGCTGTACGAGAGCGTCCGGAGGCCTCCACCGGTCTTTTCGACGGGGATGAGATCCATATTACAGATGGGGCAGAGGCCCGGTTTAGGCGAGCGGATCTGGGGGTGCATCGAGCAGGTCCACATCGTCTCACCGGCTGCAGCGGATGCGGGAGTCGCTTCCACCGCTTCCTCCGGCTGGGGAGCCGAACGGAAACTCCACACGATCCAGGCGACAACGAAGCCTGCCACGAAAATGAGGAGACGTCCGCCCCAAGGCCGGCTCGCCAGATAACGTCCGAACGCCCCGAGATAGTTCAAAATCCGCGACATCGAAAGAGACTCCCACAACCAGAAACGTTCACCCGGCTGAAAAACACTCTGTTCACCCTACCGAGTAACGCCGCATCCGGGTACCACCGTTGGATGCCGTGGTACGGCGGTTTCTTCACGAGGATGGACCGATTGGAGCCGGGAGACGTCTCGGAGGTGGTTCGAACGGCCCATCGCACCGAGTATCATGGTGGTGAGGAACCGGAGGAATACATGGTGCTTCGTGCGGCATGGCAATGTCAGGGCTACAAGCCGAGCCGGCGATGTCCGGGATCAGGCGGCAAGGAGGGGAAAAGGGCGACCCCGCCCCGCTCGTTCGCCGTACCGTCCGGAGAATCCCTGCTTGGTGACACAAGGATCGTGTGAAGAACGATGAGTGCAGCGGCATCGAAATCAATGGCGGCACCGGAAGCATCGGTTTCCGTCGACCGGGAACTAGTGGAGAGATGCCGGGAGGGCGATCCGTCGGCCCAACGGCAGCTTTACGAAGTCTGCCTTCCCCGCATCTACCGGTTGGCCGTCCAACTTGTGGGAGCCCAGGATGCCGCTGACGTCACGCAGACTGTTTTCTTGCAGGCTTTCCGGCGCCTGGACCAGTTCCAGGGCGCCTCGAAGTTCGAGACGTGGCTTTACCGGTTGGCGGTCAACGAGTCGCTTCAGTTCTTGCGGCGCCGCCAGCGCCGGCGGTGGTTGCCGTTGGCGTCCGAGCCGGAGGCCGACCGGGATCGGTCGCGATCGGCCTTGGAGGCTCGCGAGTTGCTGGATATGGCGCTTTCGGAAATCGACCCCGAGTTGCGGGCGATCTTTCTGCTCCGGGAATGGGAGCAGATGTCGTATGAGGAGATCGCCGAATCGCTGGATATCCCGGCGGGCACGGTCGGCTCGCGACTCAATCGGGCTCGCAAACAACTGCAATCGGTCCTGACGCGATTGGGGTGGAGACCATGACAGAAACGAAGCACGAGATGGCACGTCAATTGTCGGCCTACTACGACGGCCAGCTCGATGAAATGTCGGCGCGAGCTGTTGGGATGCATCTTGCCGACTGCCCGCAGTGCCAGGAGACGTACCGCCAGTTCGAAGCGATCTCGGCGCTCGTTGCCGACGATGACCGCCGCTTTGAGCCTCCGGACAGCCTGGCGTGGAATCACTTTTCGCGGCAACTGCACGACGCTCCTGTCGGAAATACTGGTCCCACAGTTGGGGCTCGAGGACGTTGGCTTGACGCCGTGCGTTGGCAACCGTTGGCAGCGGCGGCCGTCTTCCTCGTGGCGATCGGCCTGGTCGCCTGGTGGAACTGGACGGGAATGGGGGGACTCGGACCATCCACCGATCTCACTACTTTCGTCCAGCGGTTTGTGCGAGACCCGGAGGCGGCTCAGATGCAGTTGCTAGCTCAATTTCGAGGCGAGCCCGTGCAAGTCACTCAGGTGGTCCGGCATTTGGGGATTCCGCTACCGGAGAATCATACGAAGGCGGCACCCTTCCACTTGGCTTCGGTCTACAAACTCCACATGCCCTGTTGTGACTGCGTTCAGGTTGTCTGCACGCGAGCGGACGGGAGTCGACTTGCCATTTTCGGCCATCATTGCTCCGGTCGCGTCGAGGTAGGTGAAGGTAAGGAGCGTTCGGTCCACTGCGACGGCAAGACGTGCCGTCTGATCGAATTGCCCGAGAGTCAGTATGCGGTGAAGTTTCAAGTGGGGAACACCCGTTTGCTCGTCGTGGGAGCTCGCAACCGCGAGGAGATCGAACAACTCGTGTCCTGGCTGAGTCGCGGGACATAAAGCGCACAAAAAACCGCTCGCCGGGTTTTCACCGGCGAGCGGCTCGAACGTCAAGGAGCTGTCACACTTGAGGGTTACGGTTGATACTCGTAGCCCGTCTGTTTGAGCTCTTCCTCTTCCTGGATGATAATCCGGGGCGTCACCATCAGCATCAGGCTTTGCGTTTCGCGGCCGATGCCGACGTTTTTGAAGAGCCGGTTGAGGTAGGGGAGCTTATCGAGCATCGGGACACCCCGCTCATCGCGTCCTTCCGACAGACGCTTGATGCCGCCCAACAGGATCGTCCCGCCGTCGGGCACGTTCACCGTGGTCGACACCGAGGTCGAGATGAACGTCGGCAACTGGACTCGCGTGGCTCGATTCGTCCGGATCGCGTTGTTCCGTCCGACTTCGTTCCCTTGATCGTCCAGCACAATGTCACCCGTGTCGCTTGTGGAATCCCCTTCGAACTCGAAGACGTCCACGTCGCCGATCCGGCTGAAGATCGGTTGCAGCGTCAACCGCACATAGCGACGGTCGGACGAGACGACGGCTTGGACTGTCAAAGAAGTTCCTTCGGGGAGGACGACGATGATCGGCCGGTGAGCGACGGCGAAATCGGCCACCACCGGTTCGATGCTTGTCACAAACGGTCGGGCCGCCGTGTCGTTGATCGTGGCGGTTTGGCCGTTGAACATCGTCACCTTGGGGGCTTCGAGGATGTTACTGCGTGAATCCCCTTCGGCAGCTTCCAGCAGCAGGAAGGCCTCGATGTCGCTCAGGATGGCGAACCCGAAGCTGTTGATCTGCGTCGGGTTGAGGCCGCCGAACGTGGGAATGGTTTCGGCGAATCCGAACTGGCGGAATTCGAGATCCAAGTTCGGCGTCACGCCACCTTGGTCCAGGCCGACGATGACGGTGGGACCGTCACCGCCGCGCAGGTGCCGATCGACAATCGTTGGATCGACATTGCTGGCGATGTTGAAGTCGAAGTCGACACCGATCCGCTCGAAGAATTCATCATTGAGCGTGATGAAGCGCACTTCGATCGTGATCTGGACGTCTTGCAGACGCCGTAGTTGCTGGAGCAGCCGAGCAATCTTCTCGTGAACTTCCTCGGTGTTGCTGATCACAAGACTCAACGAGAGGGGGAACTCCCGCATTCGGCCGACGCCTTCACCGCCTCCTTCTTCCCAGCTGTCGGGATCGATGGTTTCGCGGATGAGCTGCTTGAGCGTTTCGAAGTCCGCCAGGACGGCACCACCCATCCCTGCCGGGGCGAAACTCGGCCGGCCGGCCGGTTCATTCGCCAGGGACTCGAGGGCTCCCGCAGCGCCCATCTGAGCCAGCACGGCGGCGGTCGAGGGAACATTCGCCTCCTGCCCGGAGTTTTGGGCCAGTGCGAGCGGTCCAGCGTAAACCGGGTGTCCGCCTCCCATGGCTCGATGAGCCGCTTCGATGGCGCCGGCCAGCCCCGTGTTGTAACTCGGGACGAAGTTGGGAACCGGAATGACGAGGTCCGCGACGTCGTAAGTCCGAACAACCGTCTTGGCATCCCGCGTCTGCTCGCTGGTCACTCGCAGTACTTCGTTTTCGATGACGTAGCTCAACCGGAGCGGCTCGAGGATCAAGTTCAGTGCACTTTGCAGCGCGATTTCCTGCGTCAGTCGCAACGTGACAGGCGTTTCGCTATCAGCTCCCTCGGCACTCAGTCCGATCGGATCGATGGCGATCGGGACACCAGTCATTTTGCTGAGGGTGTCGAGGACTTCCGACAGTGGTCGGTTTTGGAAGTCGACACTGACCTTCGTCTTGAGCTTCTTGTAGATTTCCATCTCGGCCGGAGACAACTCCGTGTCACCGCCGGTCAGGCGTCGAAGCCGAGCGTCGGAGATCTCGCCCCAGCGCTTGGGGGCTCCGAACTGGAGAGGCTCCTCGTCGTCAAACGGTGTCGACGATGCCGCCACGTTGCTCATCGATCGGTAGAAACCTTCCTCTTTCTGTTCCCGAATCCGCATCTGCTCTTCGATGCGCATCAGGAACTTCGATTTCCAGAGGAGGTTTTGCACGACAGGATTCTCGGGATCGAGCTCTCTGGCTTTTCGAGCGACGAGCTGAGCTTCGCCGAAACGCTGTTCATCGACGAGTTCGTTGAATTCATCGACCAACTTGGCGAGCTCTTGCTGGAGTTGCAACCGGCGTTCGGAGTCGAGGGCGACTGAGCGCATCACTTCGCTGTTGCGTTCGGCCAGTTCGATCTCCGCCCGGTTGTGATCGATGTACTGCTGGAGTGCATCGATCTCGCGGTCGACGACCGTCAGAAGACTCTTCTTCGCCGCCGCATCGACTTCAGCGTCAGCCACGCGTTGGCGCAGTTGCTGCAATCGCCGCATGGCACCTCGAGGATCCCGTTCGCTCTGTTTCCGAGCGTTGGCCTGCTCCGCCACGATTTCGCGGTAGAGCTTTTGGCGCAAGACTTGTTGCCGGGAGTTGATCGCTTCGAGCGTGGACGAGGGAGGTCCGCCGGCGGTGGGTGCCGGGGAGGGCTGGTTCTGCAAGAGGACAAGTTTGTCCTGGAGTTGCTGGCGCGTGGCCGGGTCGAGTCGATCTCGATGTTCCCACGCCTTGGCAAAGAGTTCCCGGGCGCGCGCCCAGTCCTGGGACTGCAAAGCTTCCAGGCCCTGGCGGTAGAGCCGTTCTCCTTCGTTGGGACCGGCGACCGGTGTGGGAGCGCCCTGAGTGGCCTGAGCCGGTTGCATCTGCGTCGTATCGCGGGATGGCTCGTAGACGCCGGGCTGCACGGCGAACCGACCGCCTCGTGTTCCGTCCGCCACGGCTGGTCGGGCATCGAAGCCGGCCTGCGAAACGGGAAAGCGGCGTTTTTGAGCCGAAGCGATTTCGAGTTCGACTTCCCAGGGACGCGGGTCGTTCGGACCGAACGCCGAATTGGGGACGTTGAGTTCTTTCACCTTTTTCATGAGCTGGTCGGCGCCCACCACGTCGCCTCGGTCTAGAGCAGCCCGGGCCATGGCGAGCAATTGGAGGGCCTCTGCTTTCTTGGCATGGGGCGCGCCCGCAGGTGGAACTTGAGGAAGGCGTCGTGGAGCTCCCGATTGCTGGTCGCTCAAAGAAGAAGTGGCCGCGATGTCCGAGGGGCGGCCACCGGCGACACGGCGAGCGGCTGCAATCTGCTCGAGGACAACCTGGGGCGTCCGCTGGTTGGGGGCGTACCGCACCTGCAAGGCGTCGGCCTGTCGAGCCAACTGCTCGGCCTTGTCGAGCTGCCCGTAGGGAATGAGTCCAACGGCCTGTTCGATGAGAAACTGGCCGAAGGCTGCTCGATAGCCATCTCGTGGCTCACCCGGCTGCGGTCCTCGGATGAACCGTTGAGCTTGTTGCAGGAGGGCGGCGACGCGGTCGGCCGATTCGCCGGGAACGGCCGGGGTCGCGCCCTGCCGGCGTGCTTGAGCCAACGATGCGCGAGCATCATCGAGCTTTCCGGCGGCGATGGCCAAGCGGGCCTTCAAGAGCCAGTCGGCTTGAGCCGCTGAGGGGTGCGGTTGGGGTTCGAACCGAGACGCCCGGGGAGGGGGCGGCCCAATACTGGAGGAGTCCGCAGGCGGATCCGCCTGAACCCATGGTGTTGTGAGCGTGGCAGCAACGACCACGCAAAGCCTCTGTAAGTTCGCCTTGACGTTCAACGCGCTTCTCCTTCTGCGAGATGCACGAAACCAAAAAAACGGACGCGATACCCTGGGCGCCCGGCACCAGACTCGCGCTGTCGCTTTCCGCGACACGTTCGCGCCAATCCGCTACCGTGCACCGGGACGCTCGACCACCTCTGGCCGACCGTCGGTTTCGACAAGTCGTTGGGAACAGATCCTTGATAAGCGGCGGGAGTGATACCGGGAATCAGATGTCGGCGTCAAGAGCAGTCTGCGTAAATCTTGGAAAAACACTTTGAAAAAGTTGCAAGATCTTTTGTCTAGGGCGTTTCGTTTCCCGATACCAGGTATCGCCGCGTTGGAGCCACGCGGTCTCGCCTGGAGAACCTGCCCCTGTCCCGGACACCGCTTCGGGCCCTTAGCTGTGATTTCGGGAAACCGACATTCTGGCGGCACTAGCCTTGAACCGGGGGAGCCATCGGTCCACTATGTCCGCGGGGGTCCGCCGCGATTCGTTGACGTGGACGCGGCCTACGGTCTTCCTGGACCAATCGATCCCGACCTCCGACAAGCACGACCTCCGCTGCCATGCCCTCACGCAAGCACGCACCCCTTACCGTCCCCATCGTTCAGTCGCTGTGGCTCTCGGCTGGGTTCGCCGCAT
>WFWZ01000336.1 GCA_015490875.1 Planctomycetaceae bacterium | reverse complement strand
GCACGCTTACATAGATTGGGAGGGCGAGGCTCCCGCCGAGCCGCCAGGTGTCACAAAACTGTCACCACGTGTAGTAGAAACACGCACACTATGGATTCCCGGTAATGCATCGCGGATCTGGCGCCCGAGCGGAATCGCCATTTGCTACTCTCTTTCCGATACTTTCTTTGCGTCTTCGCGTCTTTGCGCGCAAAAGAAGCCTCGCGCAAAGACGCCAAGGCGCAAAGAAGAGAGGCTCGATTCCTGCTTGGGATGGACGCCAAAGCTCGTAGGTCAGGCTTTCCAGACTGACGAAAACAGGGGTCGGTCAGCGGGGTTTTTTTCTCGCAGAGACGCAGAGCGCGCGGAGGGGGTTCTCGCAGAGCCGCCAAGAGCGCAGAGGGGTTCTTGCAGAATGGGGATGGAAAGCAAGTTAGTCGTTCGTCCTCATCTTCTATCCCATCCCACATCCCTCCTTTGCGTCTTCGCGTCTTTGCGCGACGTACCGCCGTCCGTTATTCATAACTTGCACGCATGCGGATCGCATCGCGCCTCGTGCTCACGCTCCCATGCCGTCTCCCCCTCGCCCAACTCGAGCACCTGTTCCTTGAGACTACCATACCGGTAAACCGTGACTCCCTTCAGCTTCCACTCCCATGCCCGCTCGTAGATCCCGGCGACCGCGTCGACCGGCGCGTCGTGCGGCAAATTGACTGTCTTGGAGACCGCGTTGTCGACGTGACGTTGGAACGCCGCCTGGACTCGCAGATGCTGCTCCGGCGGAATCTCCAGCGCCGTTCGGAATAACTCTCGAAACTCGTCCGTGGCGACAGAGCAACCCTCGAGAGTTCCATGGCGACGGACATGCGTCACGAGCGGTTCGACGGGAAGTCCGTATGCCCTCGCCATGGGCTCGAGCAGCGGATTGAGTTCCCACAGCGTTTCCCCTTCGAGCACATGGGATCGGCGGTAGGCGAGTGCAAAGAGAGGCTCAATGCTAGGAGTGGTCCCCGCCAGAATGCCGATCGTGCCTGTGGGGGCGACGGAGGTGCACGTGGCGTTGCGCCGCACGATGCCCGCCGCCTCCAGCCTGCTTCCCTTCCAATGCGGAAAGGCACCTCGCTGGTGCGCCAACTCCTCGGAAGCCCGATGTGCCTCAGTCGCCACGAATCGCATCAGCTCCTCGGCGACCTCGACCGCTCGCTCCGAGGAGTAGGGAATGCGCATCCGCAACAGCAGCTCGGCGAATCCCATCACGCCCAGCCCGACTTTCCGATTGCCTCGCACCATGCGCGTAATCCGGTCGTCCGGATAGCGGCTCACGTCGATGACATCATCCAAAAAGCGTATCGCCCAACGCGTGACATGGGCGAGTCGTTGCCAGTCGATGGCGGGTGTCTCCGCCGACGTGCCTTCTCGCACCATGCGCCCGAGGTGGATCGACCCCAAGTTGCACGCCTCGTAGGGCAGGAGTGGAACTTCACCACATGGGTTGGTCGCTTCGATCCTGCCGAGTTGGGGAGTCGGGTTGGCGGCCTGGATCGTGTCGAGGAACAACATGCCGGGATCGCCGGTCGCCCACGCTGCTTCGCAGATGGCTTCGAAGAGTGCTCGAGCCGGCCGAGTTGCGACGACGTCGCCCGTTCTCGGGTGGATCAGGGCCCACGGGCGACCATCGGCAACTGACTGCATGAACGCGTCCACGACACCTACCGATAGATTGAAGTTGCGCAGCGACGTGCCGTCACGCTTCGCATCGATAAAGGACTCGATGTCCGGATGATCGATGCGAAGCACTCCCATATTCGCGCCTCGCCGCTTACCTCCCTGCCGAATGTGTTCCGTTGCGGCGTCGAAGATTTTCATGAAAGAGACAGGGCCCGACGCGATTCCTCCCGTCGATGCGACTCGGTCGCCCCTCGGACGCAGCTCCGAAAACGAGAAACCGACGCCTCCTCCCGACTGCTGGATCAGCGCTGCCAGCTTCAAGGTATCGAAGATGTCGGCCATGCTGTCATGGACCGGGAGGACGAAGCAGGCGGACAACTGCCCCAATGGCGTTCCGGCGTTCATCAGCGTCGGTGAGTTGGGGAGGAACTCGAGGGACGTCATGAGCTCATGGAACTCGGCAGCCGCCTCATCGACGGCAGCCTGGCCGCCGTAGGCCTCTTCGGCCCGAGCCACACTGGAGGCGACTCGCTCCAGGAGCTGCTCGGGCGTCTCGATGATCTGACCATGCGCATCGCGCAGGAGGTACCTCCTTTCGAGAACCCGCAGAGCGTTTTCGGAAAAGGAAGTGGCCATGGCAACTCGCGTTTCTTCCGAGATTCTTTCAAGCCGCCTCCTGGCGCGACCGATAGGGTCGCTGGAGGGAAACCGATGGCAGCGGGAAAACCCACATGGCGATGCGTCAGCCGGTCGCTGCAACACCGATACGGCATGCCGGCGACGGGCCGTCGTACGATCGCCCGTTACCAGGCCGGCGATTGGGACGTCGAACTGGTCGAGTCGACGACGCGCGGCCCGACTCGCCGACGCCGCTACTCGATCCTCGCCACTCACCGGCGGCTGGGACACATCGAACGGCTCGATGGATTCCGCGATTCTCCGCGCGCCGTCGACGCCATGCAACGCCGCATCGCATTCCTTGAGGGAATCGGCCGAACGTGGCTCGAAGGACCGCGACGCCGTCGACGCTAAGTGGGCATTTCGTACGTGATGATGACGAGGATATCAGACGTCGTGAACGACCCGCCGGTGGACGACTGAGGCGCGATGTTTCCCGTCACACTGATCACGCGTGCCCCCGATTCCTTAAGCCACGCGTTGATTTCGTCCTCGAGCGCCCTCAGTTCCATCTCCACGCCTTTGAACAACTTGACTTGTTCCATCGATCGCCTCCAGCTTTTCCTACTGGCTTTCTTATTGCAGGATTTCCTCGATCACTTTCCCGTGCACATCGGTCAGCCGCATGTCCCGGCCTCCGAAGCGGAACGTGAGTCTGCGATGGTCGAGTCCCACGAGGTGCAACATCGTCGCGTGCATGTCGTGGATGTCGACCCGGTTTTCGATCGCCTTATAACCGAACTCATCAGTGGCACCATACACGGTTCCCCCGCGAACGCCACCCCCGGCCATCCAGAGGCTGAATCCGAATGGATTATGGTCCCGGCCGTTGCGCCCCTGGGCGAACGGAGTCCGCCCGAACTCGCCACTCCAGACGACCAACGTCTCTTCCAGCAAACCTCGCTGCGCCAAGTCGGCCAATAGCGCGGCGATCGGCTGATCGACGGCTCGAGCATTGGCTTCGTGCCCTTGCTTCAAGTTGCTGTGCTGATCCCACCGGTCGTGACCGACGTTCGGACAAGTCAACTCGATAAACCGAACGCCTCGTTCCACCAAACGCCTCGCCAACAGACAAAGCCGACCGAAACGGTCAGTGCCCCGAAACGAGGAGCCGATGCCGTAGGACTCGAGTGTCTTCGCCGTTTCATCATCGAGCCGGGCGAGGTCGGGAATGGCCGTCTGCATCCGGAAGGCCAGTTCCCAATTGGCGACGGCCGATTCAACCGCATCGACATTCGCTCCGTCCTCCGACAGGCGCCGATCGAATCTCCGGACGAGGTCCAGTTGATTCGCTTGCAATTCCTCGGCCGGTTCTCGACGAGCCACGTTGGCAACGGGAGGATCTTGAGCAGAAAAGAGCGAACCTTGATAGCTGGCCGGCAGGAATCCGGCTCCGAAACAATCCAATCCGCCTGGAGGGATCAGTCCTCCGTTGAGCACGACGAAGCCCGGAAGATCCTCGCACTCGCTCCCCAGCCCGTAAGTGAACCAGGCTCCCATGCTGGGCCGACCTTGGATGCCGATTCCCGTGTGGAGGAAGTAGTTGGCATTCGTATGTTCGGAGAAGTCCGCCGTCATCGAACGGATCACGGCCAACCGATCCGCTTCCTTGGCCAAATGCGGAAAGAGTTCACTGATCTCGATGCCCGACTCGCCGTGCCGGCGGAACTTCCACGGCGAAGCTAGCGTCATCCCGTTGTTGTCGAACTGGGTCGGCTCCATCTTGGCCGGAAACGGTTTACCATCGTACCGAGCGAGGAGTGGCTTGGGGTCGAACGTATCGACCTGGGACGGCCCGCCGTCCATGTAAAGGAAGATGACGTGTTTGGCTCGAGGCTTGAAGTGCGTTTTGGCGAGGCCCGCTTTCTGATCCGAAGCAAAAAGTGCCGTGGCCGCTACCGCGCCGAAACCGCCAGCGCAACGGCGCAGCATCTCCCGCCGACTGACGATCATCCGACATCGCCGACAGGGATAAGGGGACATGGCCATAGTGCCTCTTTGCTACCTCAAGAAGAGAAACTCCTTCGCGTTCATCAGCGCGTGGCAGACGTCGCCCCAGAGTCGCCGTTCGCCGATCTCCTTCGAGTGCTGCTCGTAGAGCCGCCGTTGGACTTCGAGGAACCGGACGACGTCCTGCGATTCCTGCGGCGTGGGCGGGCGTCCGAGGAGATGCCACGTGATCCACGCCACGCGTCCGGACACATCGGCGTCATCGGGGCGTTCTGCCAGCAGCCGTGCTGCCATTCCCTCCGCCTGCTGCCAGACGAACGGATCATTCATCATGGCCAGCCCCTGAGCGGGAACGTTGGAGACATTGCGCCGGCCGATCGTCGTGAAGGGAATCGGTCCGTCAAACGCCAGCCAAAACGGGTGCAAGAAATTACGCCGCACCTCGAGGTACAGCGTGCGGCGGCCAGCCCCGTCCAAAGGACCGCTCGAGGAGGGACGACCTCGTCCCTGCGCATGAGGAGACAAGTAGGCGGGGACCGACGGGCCGCCGACCTGTTCGACCAGTCTTCCCGAAGCCGCCAACAAGGCGTCGCGGATCGACTCCGCCGGCAACCGCCGGACGGCCATCCGATGGTACCACAGGTTCGCCGGGTCCTTCCGGTCCTCGATAGGACGCGTGCGGCTGGACATCTGGTAGGTGCGACTGGAAACGATCAAGCGGATCGTGTGTTTCAGCGACCAGCGGTGCTCGATCAGGTCTCTGGCGAGGTAGTCGAGCAAGTCGGGATGCGTCGGAGCTTCCCCGAGGACGCCGAAATTGTCGACCGTCCGCACCAGGCCTCTTCCAAAAAGATGATGCCAAAGGCGGTTGACGATGACTCGTGCGGTGAGCGGATTGTCAGGATGGGCGACCGCCTCGGCGATCTCCAAACGCGTGACGGCGCGCTTCCCACCCGGCAATGTCAAGGCTTCGAGAAGGCCTCGAGGCACGACGGGGCCGAGGTTACGAGGATTGCCGCGGATAAAAAGCCGCTCATCGACGGGACTTCCCTCCACAAGCGCCGGCACCAGCGTCGGCGCCGGCAAGTGTCGGGTTGTCGTGGCCGTCTCTTGTTGGCTCGAGGCGCACAGATTGGCCAATTCTTCCAGATCGACCAGTTGATGGCGGATCGACCAGTTCCAAAGTGCTGTCTGCTGGGGCGTCAGCCGTCCCTCGATCGCGGCTTGCAAAGCCGCACGCCACGCTTGTGCATACGCCTCGACGAGTGACTCCAACGTGTCACCTTCAAGCGACGACCAGATGCGCATGGCCAGTGGACTGTCTATCGGTGGCGGCTCCGCATGTGTGCTTCCGACAATCCGATCGACGACCACCCAGCCGTCTCCCGTATCTCGGATTTCGATATGGGCGAGGTGGCCGAGGTACTTTTTAAGGTCGCCTGCCTGACGATGCCAGTACCAATGCCGGCCGTTTTGGACGGAAAACTTCGTCTCCCGAAACAGCAGCGTTTGGAACTCGACCATCGTGTAGCCGTCAATGATGAGCCGAACTTCGGCGTTTTCTCCGGCCAGGCGGTAGAAGAGATAGGGATGTTCGAGCGTAAACGAAGAAGATCGCCAGACGCCGCGCATGCGTCGTCCGAGCCGGCGACTGTCGAGAATCCCCGGCGGAACGACCGTGCCGAAAAACGTTCCGTCGATGTCGATGCGAAGGCGCGGCCGACTCGAAGAAGAAGTGTCGTCCTCAAAGGCCCAACCCGTTGTGAAGCCTTGAGGGTTCTTCTCCCCGCCAAAGTCGAATAGGAGCGCGTAATGCCCCTCGCGTTCGGCGGTCTCGGCTCGCTGTCGAGCCTTGAGCACCAGGTGACGACCCTCGGCGATGAGTTTTCCAGCCGGGTCTTTCTCGAGCCGCCGGTGAAGTTCAGCCAATACGTGCACTGGATGTTCGTCGTCGACCAGGTGCGGATCGGACCAGAGGGGACGTTCGGCCCGGTCGGTAAGCGCCTCGAGCAGATTTGAGGCGAATTGTTGCGTGAGCCTCTCCGCATCGACGTGTTGTAATACATCGACGGCCTTGACGGAGGCTTGTCGCGCGCGATTAGCTGCCTCGGTTGCCGCACGCCGCCATCGTCCTCTGGGATCTCGAAATGTTTCGCCTCGGTGTGCACTTTCCAACACGCCGAACAGGGCGTAGTAATCTCGAGAAGAGATAGCATCGAACTTGTGATCGTGACAGCGGGCGCAGGCGATCGTCAGTCCGAGAAACGTCTTGCCGAAGACGTCGATTTGGTTGTCGACACGGTTGGCTTGATCGCGGCGCACATCGACAGGTGCGTGGACCGCTTCCCCCAGCAGCCAGAACATCGTTCCGGTGATCGATTCATTGGTTCCCGTTGCCGGATCGATCCGAGGCTCAGGAAGCAGATCGCCGGCGATCTGCTCGCGCACGAACTGGTCATAGGGGACATCGTCGTTCCAGACGCGTATCACGTAGTCGCGATACCGCCACGCCTGAGCGATGGGGAAGTCGAATTCGTGACCGAAGGTTTCGGCATAGCGTGCCAGGTCGAGCCAGTGTCGAGCCCACTTCTCGCCGAAAGTGGGAGAGGCAAGGAGGCGGTCGATGAGTCGATCGGTGGCATCGGGCCGGCGATCGGCGAGAAACGCGTCGATCTCTTGCGGAGTCGGCGGTAGTCCGGTCAAATCGAAAGTAAGGCGACGTATCAGTGTCACTCGGTCAGCCGGAGGTGCGGGCGAGAGTCCCTCGGCTTCCAACCGAGCGAGGATGAAGCGGTCGATCGGATTGGCGGGCCAGGTGGCTTGCTGTACGGAAGGAGGCTCGGGCCTTCCGATTGGCTGCCAGCACCAATGTTCGGCACGGCGCCGAGCCACACTGAAGGTCTTGGAGGATCGGGAATCGGATTCCGCTCCCGTTCCGGGGCGCGATACATCTGCTGGAGGCCAGTAGGCGCCCTGTTGGATCCAGCGGCGAAGGACGTCGATTTCGCGAGGTTGCAGTTTCCGGTCGGGAGGCATTTCGAAGCGGTCGCTGTGGGTAACGGCTTCGAGCAGGAGGCTCTGGTCGGGTTTACCGGGAACGATGGCCGGGCCGGAATCTCCACCGGCGAGGAGAGCCTTGCGACCGCTGATACGGAGGTTTCCGCCGGGATCCTCGGCTTTGGGGCCATGGCACTCGAAACAGTGTTCGGCCAGGAGGGGCCGGACTTGTTTTTCGAAGAACTCGGCGGGCGACTGGGCTGGGAGCGTGCCGGCGGCTGCGAAGAGGAGGAGGACGGCCACCGCCGAAGAGCAGTACCTGAGAACTGCGGCCGAAGGGTGCCAACGGCGATGCGTGGACCGTAGCGCCATGCTCACCTGTCCAAGCCAAAAGGAAGGATTCGCGCCCAACGTGTCGGCCGCACTCGACTTCCTCCGGCGCGGCTACTGGCGCATCTTGTCGGTAAAATATTGTAAAATATCGCGCACCGAAATGATACCGACGGGACGGGCGTTCTCGTCGACCAGCGGAACGTGGCGGTAGCCTCCCTGGTCCATTTGCCGGACAGCGAAGGCGACCTTGGCGTCGATTTCGAGGGTCTGGGGAGCCGGCGTCATGAACTCGGAAACGGGATGGCTGCCGAGCTCGTCGAGTTTGCCGGCCAGCTTGGCAATCGCATCGCGCTCGGTGAAGACCCCAACCAATTCTCCCTCTGGATCGAGTACGAGAACGCACCCGATTTTGCGTTCCACAAGGAGTTTCAGCACTTCGGCCACCGGGGCATCGGGACGGACCGTGATCGGCTCGGCCGGATTGAGGGATTCGATGCGGTCTCGAATGAGCGACCGTTCGACGGCTGTCGGCGGGTTTGCCAAATGCGTGTCACTGAGAGGCTGACCGCACTGCTGGCAGAAGTCTTCGCCTTCGATATTCTTCGAGTCGCAGAGGGGGCAATCGATCATGATACCGTCCACTTGTCGCCGGACTGGAAGAGCTGGTCCAGGTCGCCCTCGCCTTTCTTTTCCTTGGCGAGCTCGATTTGGTGATTGAGTTGCTCGTCGTAGCAAGGTCGTTCGACGTCCCGAAAGACTCCGATCGGTTCGGGGAGTTCCGGGTAGCGCATTCGACTCAGGAGGTACGCGAGACTCGGTTCGGGGGCCTTCTCGTCGTGGAACAGAAGGTCATCTTCGGTGATCCCCTTGCCCAGCTCGACGATTTCCGGCTCCATGCCATTGAGCCGGATGCCCCGGTCGCGGTTCTTTCCAAAGATGAGCGGCTTTCCGTGTTCGAGTTCTACGATGTGGTCCGATTTCACGTTTCGGTCGGTCGCGTACTCCCAGGCGCCGTTGTTGAAGACATTGCAATTCTGATAGACCTCGACGAACGACGTTCCTTTGTGCTTGGCGGCTCGCTCGAGCACCATCCCCAGATGTTTGATGTGGACGTCGATCGATCGAGCGACAAAGGTGGCTTCACAGCCGATGGCGATCGAGAGGGGG
>WFWZ01000335.1 GCA_015490875.1 Planctomycetaceae bacterium | reverse complement strand
CGTGGCCGCCGCCTTCGCCTGCCTGGCGTCGATGTCCTTGAGGTTCCCGTCGGCGTTGGCCTTCGCCTCGGCGAGCGCTCGCCGGATCTTGGCGTCCTTCCTGGCGCGCGCGGCGCCGGTGGCCGCGCGGGTCGTCTTCTTGCGCGTGGTCTTCTTCGTGGTCTTCTTGGCCATGTCGATGCTCCTTTCAAAAGCAGCGAAGCCCGCGACGAGCGGGCTTCAGAGGGGTCTGATCTCGATGTCCCGGCCGCGGGCCGGGCTGCGCATCGCCTCGGCCGGCGACGACGCTTGGTCTCGATGTCATCGTCGCCAACGAGCAGATCCAGCACTGAGACCGCATCGAAGCCCATAGGCAGGCTCGCCAAGAGCCCCGCCAGCGGCTCGCTCGCCGTGCCGTGCCTGTCGAGCTCGTCGTCCGGTTCGAGCAGCAAGTCCAGCGGCTCCAGCTTTGCCAGCTCGTCCGGCAGCGGCTCCTACTCATCAGGCGGCTCGAACCCGACCCAGCTGAGCAGTGCCCAGAGTGCCTCGGGGAGCGATCAGCAGAAGTAGTCTGCGAGCATTGATTGCCGTCCGCGGTCATCGCGGTATGCGTACATCGTTGCCAACACACGGGTTAGCGGCAATGGTCGTCGCGGTGGCACTCCAACAACGCTGCGGGTTGGGGAACAAACATGGCTCGATGACACCATAGTGTCAGTGCAGATCCCGAACAACAGGCAGCCACCACCAGCAACGGCTATCATACTCTCCGTATGTCTGGTGACCGTCAGGGCAACCCGCCATCTCCGACCCCGGAGGTGATGACCATCGACGATCTTGCAGCCTACCTGCAGGTCTCGAAGTCGTCGCTCTACAAGCTCGCCCAAGAGGGCCGAGTGCCGGGGCGGAAGGTGGGACGGCACTGGCGATTCCTAAGAACGACGATCGACGAATGGCTTGGGCAGAGTCTGAAGGAGCAAGTGAAATGACAGGCATTCTCAGCAGCTGTCAACCCAGGCCAGATCTGATTACTGGCAGTTTCAATCCTGAAGTGTTTACGGCATCGCTACGACAAGTCATTGGACACTATCGTGGCGATGTCAATATAACAACAACCTACACCGATGCTGAGACTTTCTTTGGTGATGCCACTTCTCCGACGCATGGCATGCGCCGCGTCATTGAACATGTGATGCGGCGACTGGCTGGCGACAACATGGTGCCCTTTCTCAGTCGCCTTGAGACGGGATTTGGTGGTGGCAAGACACACACGCTTATCGCATGCACACACCTCGCTCATCGTGGAACAGAACTCTCAGATGTCGTTGAACGCATCGGACTTATCGACCCTCAGTATTTGCACGAACCCGGCACAATCGATGTTGTCGGGATCGCCGGTGACGAACTGAGAGTCGTTCGAAGTAAAGGCGATCAGGTTTTTCCGCACACACTTTGGGCGGAACTCGCCAAGCAGGTCGGCGCTGACGATCTCAGCGAGCAGATCCGAGCAGAAGCCCTTACACCTGCTGCGCCTGGCGAGTCATTCTTTGATGCGGTCCTGGGCAATCGCAAAGTACTCATCATGATCGATGAACTCGCGCAATACGCAGCGAGGGCCGAGGCTGCTTCAAAGGGAATGGGTGAACAGATCGCCGCATTCTTCATGGCGTTGTTTAACTACGCTCGGAACCACGAGGGTATCTCAGTCATCGTGACGCTTGCCAGCAGTACGGATGCGTTTTCGGGCCAAACCAAGATTCTTGCAAAGCTACTACAAGCGGTGTCCGGCAATGAAATCAGCCAGGACGAAGCGAGAGAGATCGGAGAACAGGCACTCGACAGCATTCAGAGTGTCATTGCCCGAGATGCCAAGGTTGAAACACCGGTGAGCAGCGAAGAACTCTCATCGGTTCTTTCGAAGCGGTTGTTTGTCAAGATCGACTCGAACGCTGCAAAGACAACGGCAGAGGAGTACGGTGCGTTCTACGAAAAGCACAGGGATCAGCTTCCTGCCCGATGCACTCGTGCCGCTGGAGAGGAAGGTGATGCCGGCTATGTTGGTCTCATCGAGAAGTATTATCCGTTCCACCCCACGCTCATTGATTTTCTGAACAAGAAACTCGCGACTGCTGAAGACTTTCAGGGAACTCGTGGTGTGCTGAGAGTGCTCGCCTTTGCGGTGAAAGCCATCTGGGAACAAGGTCTGGATTCTGCAACAATCCACACATGTCACCTCGACACAACAAATCCTGACCTCGTTGGCGAGATTCTCAGCAAGACCGAGTCCGGCGATCTCATGAATGTGCTCACCGCGGATGTTGGTGCCGTGCATGGCCACGGCGGCACATTGACGACCAAAAGCAATGCCGAGAACGCGGATGCGGAGAATCCGCATCCCGCCGGTCTGCCACTGCATGTATACACATGGCGAACGGTCTTCCTGCACAGTCTTGTCGGTCGCCATCAGGGCATCGGTTCCAACCTTTTCGGACTGGTGCAGGAGGAAGCAAGGTTGGAAGTGGCTCAGCCTGGAATATCGCCCAGTCAGGTAGATACCGCTTTGAGTGAACTGGTCAAGCGGGCCTTCTACCTTCGTTTCCAGGATGGTAAATACTTTGCATCACTTGAGCCTTCGGTCAACAAAGCTCTCGCGCAGATCCGCGATGGGGTCACTGAAGCTGAGATCAAAAAAGCACTCGAAGCAGCGTCTCGCAAGGTGGTTACCGCATCCGGAAAACCTTTTAGAGTTCACTATGAAGTCCGTGCACCTGAACATCTCCCGGATGAAAAGGGCGAACCGATGCTCGGCATCGTCAGTCTCTTTGCCGGTGAGATACATCCGGACGAGTTTGTCCTGACCGAGCGTGCCGGATCACCACGAGTGCAGCAGAATCTCGTCTTTCTTCTCGTTCCAAACACCGTACAGGCATCGGTACAGGCCGGAAACGCTGGTGGCAGTCTCTATGGCGATGATCAGGTCCGACGAAACCTCAAAGAACTCGAGTCAATCGCTCGTGATGTTGTTGCGATGCGGCGTCTGGCAAAGAATCCGCAGAACTACAGCATCAATGCCAAACACCTTGCCGACGACAGTGAGGACGGCTTCAAGAGTCGTCACGCCGAACGCGAGCATGCCCTCCTCACACGCGTCACCCAAGCCTACACAGCGATCTGGTATCCAGCAACGAAAACCGGGCAAGTGATCCGGCGGGAGATTCAGTCGTCCGGCGGTGAAGGGGGTACTTCTGTCATCAATCAGATTCGACAGACACTCATCGACGATCAGAAACTCATCACCGAAGAAACCATCAGCACCAGTCTGCTCAAACAGTTCAAGCCACTCTTCTTTGGACGGGAAGAAGATACATGCAGCATCAGTACCATCCGGAAGAACTTCCTTGATCGCCGAGACTGGCCGATCCTCTGCGAGCCACACCTGCTCACCCGCATGATCCGGGAAGGCGTGCAAAAAGGCCTCTGGTGTGTCTACAAGCTCGGTGATCCGTCCAACCCGCGACCTGAAGAGTTCTACAGCCGCGAGAGCGAGGCATATGGCGTCCCGATCAATGTTGATCTCGACAAGCCCGGTTACAGCCTGATCACGCCGGAAGGTGCCATCCTGCGAGGTTGGAACGCCAATACGCAGGTGCCATTTGAGAAGGTTCGGGCATGGGTCCAGACCTCAGTCGACCAACTCCATGACCCCGTAACGATCACCGATTTGACTGAACGAGTATCGCAGACACATGGCCAGGTCAGCGTACAGGATGTCTCCAAGGCCGTGCTCGATCTAGTTCGTGACAAAAAGGCTGTGGCCAAGCCTGAGGGTGAACAAGCAAAGTATGGCGACAACGCCATGCTCTACTCGCCAGATCCGAATGATCAAGTGCTTTCGCCCTCAAGAGCCGCGGAGATCGGATGGATCAAGCTGAACAAGGGTGGGGGAGGAGTCAAACTCGGTGGCTCCAAAGGACGCTCCATCGTTTTTCCGCTCCTCAAACGCCTCAGCAGCCTCTACACACGCGGCGCCACGAGCAAGATCGATCAGCTCCGTATTGAACGCCTGCCTCTGAAAGCGGGCGGACAGGTAACTGTCAGCTTCTACGCTCTCGAACCGGACCAGATCAAGCAGATGGGCGCCTTGTTCGATGCCTTTGCCACGCTGGGCGAGCCAAACGACGATACCCAGGTCGAGTTGACCATTCTCAAACCGGTCGACGAGTGTCTGCTGATCAAAGAACTGGGAGGGACATCATGACGATGCTTGCATTCCAACCCAAAAGCAGGACCACAAAGACCATGAGGACACTCGACGATGAGTATCGACAGCGGATCGCGCCGCACCTCAAACGCATGCCATGGGTCCTGCGCGTCACAGATCACAAAAAACGCCCGTCACCAGTTCTCATTATCAAGTATCGAAAGCCTGTCGATGAGGACAGCAAAGAAACACGACTCGTCGAGCGGGGGCTCCTCTATGGCGACTCCCTGAGACGATCTCTCCCTTTCATTCGCCAGGTTCTGTCGCGCATCCGTGATGAGAACGACAAGTACCTTGATCTGCATCATTTCCTTCAGGGAAACAGCATCACCTTCCGCGGAAATCTCCCTCTCGATGAGGGTGCCGGTGCCAGGCTCTCGCTCCTGTTCCGTCTCCAGGAGCGAGTCAAGGATCTCGATCGGGTCGAACTCATGGCCCGACGCATCGACAACTTCACCGATGAAGAAGCCGCCTATTGGCTCAGCCGAATCCTGCACTTCAGCAAGGCCAGCAATCGATGGGCTGTCGCCGGTATGCGCATCATGCTCGGCGGCTTGCCCGGTGATCCTGCCATTGCCCAGATGCTCAAAGACCTCGACACCAGAGAATGAACCCAAGCCCAAGGACCACCATGACAACAACAATGACCGATTCGCTGCGACTGATCGAGGCCGGGTTTCCCTGCCACCAGGTGGGAGCCGAGACACAGCGTGAGCGTGATACAGGAAAAGCACCACCGACTCACCGCTTGCATGTCTGGTGGGCACGGCGGCCGCTCACGCCGTCGCGAGCAGCCATCCTCGGCGCGACACTCCCCGCCGACACAGACACCGATGACTTCCTGCGGGCACTGGGCATCCAACGTCGAGTTGCTATAGTTAATGGTTGCCGATGGATATTAAACCCCAAAGATGGATCTCTGCTATCACGCCTCAGTGAAGACGGTTCAACACTCAATGTTGACTCATTAGTATTGCGTCGAATTCGAGCTGAAAACGAGACTAGAAGAAAGACGCTTGCTCTCATCGAACAGATTAAACGAGAACACCCGGAGCGAGTTGAAGACCCGATCATACGGGAATGGCAATTAAGTATCGAACATCTGCTGCCCGAGGATCTCGATGTACCCGCCGCATTACCCGTCTCTATCGAAGCTGCTGACCCGGCTTTTGCCCAGAGTCGCATACAGTTGGAGAATGTTCTTGGTATCCGCACATCGCTCGATAAGTACGGTTATAACCGAGCGTATACGCAATCTGGATGCGCGAAGTCACCATCCGGTTTGACGATCCTCGACCCAACTGCTGGCGGAGGATCGATACCTTTCGAAGCGATCCGCCTTGGGCATAATGTCATTGCAAATGAACTGAATCCGGTTGCAACAGTCATTCTCCGTGCCACGATCGAATACCCCCGCCAATTCGGACCGGACTTGGCACAGTACATCACCTCTTGGGGGAACAGGTTGCGGGATGAAATGGTCGAAAGCATTGGCCATCTCTTTCCGATCAGTCCCATTCCTCAAAAACAACAGTCGGACCTTGAACAACATCTTTCCGCCTACCCAAGTCTTATCGCAGACTATTTAGATGAAAAGCTGGATGGATTCATCTACTGCCGCCAGGTCACTTGTCCCCACTGTGGCGGTCAGGCGCCGCTCCTCAACAGCTTCTGGCTCTCCAAGGAAGACGGCGACAAGTGGGCTGTGCGGCTGCACATCCGCAGCAAGTCGCAGGTGGACATCGAGCCGTACCGCATCACCGGGAGTCTCAGCCGCTCGCAGATGACGGAACTCGACACCGGCACGGTCGATGCCGGGCGGGGCACCTGCCCACACTGCAAGCAGGTGATCGACGGCGACGAGATCAAGGCCCAGGGACGGGGCGAATCCACACACGGCACCATGACCGACCGCCTCTTCTGCATCGTCGCGGTGCGCTATCAGCCCAAACTCAAGAAGGACGGTTCCATCGATCGCTATGCCTCAGGCGAGCGAAAGGGTGAAATCAAGACGCAGAAGATCCGCTTCTTCCGCGCTCCGACGCAGCGTGACTTCGACGCGCTCAAAGAGGCTGAGCGGATGCTCAAGGAGAAGTGGGACCACTTCGAGAAACTCGACCTGATTCCGACGGAATTGTTCCCGGACGGTAACGACATGCGACCTCGAAACTACGGCATGCCACGGTGGTGCGACCTGTTCACCCCACGGCAGCTTCTCGGGCATCTGACGCTCATGGAAGGGCTGCACGATCTCAAGCCGAAGATCATCGAGCAGCTCGGCGAAGACCGCGGCCGGGCGGTGATCACCTACCTCCAGTTCGCGATCGATAAGGGACTGGATTACAACAGTCGGCAGACTCGCTGGGAATACACGCGCGGTATCGTCAAGGGTACATTTGGTCGACATGACTTTTCGTTCAAATGGACCTTTGGCGAGATGGTGTTTGCGGGACCGAATTCTGGCGCTGCATGGGGTTTGAGCCAGATCATCGATGCCTACGCCGGCATGGCACAACTCATGGAAGATGCACCCAGGGACACAGATCTTCAGATCATCAACGGCTCAGGCGCCCGCATGCGCCAGGTCGCCGATGCGTCCGTTGATCTCGTGGTCAACGACCCGCCCTACTACAACAATGTGATGTACGCGGAACTGGCCGACTACTTTTATGTGTGGCAGAAGCGATCACTCCGGGATCTGTATCCGGGCCTCTTCGATGCCTACCTGACCGACAAGCACAGCGAGGCGGTCGCCAATCCGTACCGCGACGGATCGGCCCAGAACGCCAAGCAGCAGTATGAAACGCTCATGCGCGAGATGTACGCCGAGTGCTACCGGGTGACCAAACCGGACGGACGCATGGTGCTCATGTTCACGCATAAAACACAAGATGCCTGGGAAACGCTGACCAGAGCGTTGATTGACAGCGGCTGGACGATCACCTCAACCTATCCGGTTGAATCTGAATCAGGACACAGCATGCACATCAAGGACAACGCCTCGGCGGAGTCGTCGATCTTTCTTGTCTGCCGCAAGCGAGCGCAAGGCGACACCGAGCCGGGACTGTGGAAGGCGTTCGGCGGACAGGGTGTGCAGCAGCGCATTGTCGAGGCGGTGGAGCAGGGTCTGCGCGAGTTCGAGACGCTTCGCCTGCGCCCGGTGGACACGATGGTGGCCAGTTACGGGCGGGCTTTGCGTGTGCTTTCGGAGAAGTGGCCGGTGCTTGATGGCGATGAACCGGTCAGCCCGCTGCGAGCGATGAACGAAGCCAGCCGGGTTGTGGCGCAGCACCACATCCGGAAACTGACCGAGGGCCGCGTGCGTGTGGAGGATCTGACGCCTGAAGCCGCGATGGCGGTGACGCTCTATGGCATCTGCGGGCTGGGGAGCATCCGATTCGACGAAGTGCTCAATATCTCGCGTTCGCTGGGGATCGCGATTGAATCGCAGTCTGCGGGCTATGACGCAACGGGCAAGAGTATCGGCTACGCGACGGAGATGGCCGGGCGTCGGGCGAGGCGTGATGATGACATTGTCGGGTATCACGCGCCGCTGGTTCGCAAGAACTCGAGTCTTCGTCTGGCGCGGCCCGAAGAGCGGAACCCGAAGCGGTTGGCCAACCCGCAGCACGAATGGGATGTGCTCCAGGGATTGATTCTCAGGTATCGCGAGGGTGATGTTCCTGTGGCGCGGGCCTATCTGAATGAACATGCAGACGGATCACAGACGAAGATTCTCGATCTGCTTCGCGTCTGGATGAATGAAGCGGACGATGAGGACCTTCGCAAGGAAGCGGAGATGATGCTCTTCGGACTCGAGAGGTAAGCAGATCATGCGTGAATCGCTCCCGGAACCAGATCTCAAGCAATACGAGTGGCGTCGTCGGTACGCGACCTCGAGTCTGGAACAATCCGGCGAGTCGAGAGACCTTTTGCGATCGTTTTATGTGCCGGCGCTGCTCCGAAGCGTCGCGTATGACCGTGTTGCGGGGTATTTCCGATCATCGGCACTCGCGGCGGCTTCGCGTGGGTT
>WFWZ01000334.1 GCA_015490875.1 Planctomycetaceae bacterium | reverse complement strand
CCCCTGTCCTCCGATCCGGCCGGGACCCGGCCGCGTGGTCCTCACGACGGTCAATCATCTCAATCGGTACGTCTTCGAATTGCGGCTGGAAGACGAGCACGGACGGCAAACGACGGTCCGTCCGACCGGATTCCACAAGTTCTATAGTGCCGACCGACGCGAGTGGATTTCGGCCGACTCGATCCGTGAAGGCGAACGTCTGACGGCTCTCGGCGGCACCGTCCGGCTCCTCTCACGAACTCGCATTCCCGGAACTCACCGGGTATACAACCTCACGGTCGAGGGCGAGCACGTCTACCACGTGACAAAACTCGTGGTGGATGGGCACAACAATGCATGTGCACCAAGAGATGTCGGCCCGTCTCCACGAACTCCTGTTGGTCGGTCCGGTCAACAACACAGCTTTCCCAATCCAAATGCCCCTCGGCCTCGGAACTCGGCTACCACGATCAACGGGCGTGATTACAGCGACCATGCCATTGACCGAATGCAAGAGCGAGGCCTCGTGCCTTCGGTCGTGGAAAATGCGATCAGAACAGGAACGCCAGCTGCTGGAAGGAACGGAACTACTGTCTTCACTGATACGGTTAACAATATACGTGTCATTGTGGACTCCGCTTCGGGCAGGGTTGTGACTGTTATTCCGGGGAGATGAAAAGTGCGATGAGTGATCTCTATGACACCGTCCGCAGAGCCGTGCATTCCGTCTGGGACCCCATCGGTATTTCGAACCTGACTGACCAGATGGGTGAATATGACTCGTATGTTCCGGGGCTTTGCGACTTGCTCGACAAGAATGCTTCCGAAAAGGAAGTGTTCGACTATCTCTGGACAGTTGAAACGGAGTCACTCGGTTTGCAAGGCAATCGGAAAGCAACTGAACACTTTGCTTCTTGGCTATGTAGTTTGACGCCATCCGAAGAAGAATGAATCGCGCCTTCGACTTCTGCTGCTGCAGTACGATTTTCGCTGGCTGTGTCGGTTTGAGGGATTGGAGATTGGCCAGTTGAGCAGGATTCCGCGGCTCGAACACAAGCGTCGCGCGAGTACCCGAGCGTCGTCCCGTCCTTTAATGTGCGGTCGCAAGTTGGATCAAAGGGTAGATCGGAACGGCCATCGACGGCAGAAGACTCGCGCCGAGACGCAGAAGCGTCGCGCAAAGGCGCCAAGGCGCAAAGGAGAGAACGGACTCTTCTGTCAAATGGCCGGCGAAGTACGATAGGGGTAAGGAAGCCCCGTTGAGTTTCCGGCCTCCTCTATCAGTGCCTGCTGCATGCCGCCGAGCCTGCTATAATCCAACTACGTCTCGAGATAGAGCCGCCGTGGTCGAGCGGGGTTCGCGCGAGGCGAGGCGGCGGTCATTGCTTCAAGGTCTTTTCATGGACGGCACATTCACAGATTCGAATCCGCTGTCCATCTCCTAGCGTTGGTTAGTAGCGACAAGACGAGGTGTTGTGGATGGCAACAGCGCATTCCCGAAAATTGCTGTTCGTGCTCTCTTGTCTTGTCGCAGGTCTTACGCATCTTGTTGCGTGCTCCGGGTGTCGACGGGGACTCAATCGAGGCTTGGGTACTGCACGGCGTACGGTGGACAAAAGCAAATGGTCTGCTCATTCTGCGACAGACATTGTTTCGCACACGGAGCCGATTCTATGTATGAGTTTCAGTTCTGACGGAAGAATCCTGGCTTCGGCTGACCGGGAAGGCGGGATTGTTTTCTGGGATGTCGCGTCGGAAAAGGTTATTGGAAGATACTCTGATCAGGCAACGCGGATTGCCGGTCTCTCTGTTTCGTCCCAAGGGGATCGCGTGCTGTGTGCTGACTTGCGGGCGGATGGCTCAGTCCAGTTGTGGTGCTTATCCATCCCGGCGGGCGAGGTCCAATGGTCGCGGCCCATTCCGGCGAGTACCATCACTGCCCTTACCACGACTTACGCTGGTGGTCGACCCGTCGCATTGGTAGGCGGTGGGCGCTCGTTCGCACTCGATGTGGCAACGGGCACGATGTCTCCGATACCCAGTGGCGAGACCGTCCTCGCGTTTTCGCGAGATGGTCATTATGTGGTCTCCACACCAGGAAATGGGATCTTCAAACTACGGAGGCTGAACTGGCAACGTAAGGAGGGGCTAGCGTCTGAGGACGTCATGACGGTGTCTGCGGCGGATAAAGAGGCGGCGCGCGCCGACAATTATGTTCCGGCCGCCGTTTTCTCCGATGACAGGACGCGCGTGGCGTTCATGTTGCCGAGTGAGGTTGTCGTCTGCGACATTTCGAACGCGACGGAATTGAGGCGTTTTCAGATTCCAGACTGGGACGATTCGTTCTTGGCGATTTCCGCAGATGGGAAATACGTGGCCGTAACCGCGCTTGAGGCAGGGAGCGTTGCCATCTATGAGGTGGGAGCGTCATCAGGACCGTTGATGGTGGACATACCAGCTCGCCTGATCACTGCGATACGATTCTCACCCGATCGAGCCTCCTTGTATGTGGGAGCTGCTGCCACGATGAGTGCTCGCGCCTGGATTTATCGTGTCGATCCTCGCACGGGTGTAAAGCGTGTGTTCGGCAAACACTCGATCGAGACACCGCTCGCGGCGATTCGTCTGGGCCGGAAGCGTGACTGCGTCATTGCTACATCAACGCACCTATTTTCCGTTGGATTCGGCTCTGATCTGGTCATCCATGCGGCCACTCCGGTGACGGCGTCTGCAGGGCGTTGCCGACTGTTTTATAATTCCGCCGGTCGGGTTGTCGCGATGCACTCGGCGGGCGAAGTTGTCGTCTACGATACGAAACGATGGGTTCCAATTGCCAGATTGGGCCGTGGCGGCTCGTCGCAGCAATACATGTCGGTGGCGTCTGTGGATTGGGAGCGACGTTTTCTTGTCTGCGCCAGTCGAGAAGGTGTGTTTGTCTACGACCTGCAGGACCGCAGACTTTCGAAGAAGATGCGACCACCTTTGGGGGCGATTCGCGAGATCGCTGTCAGTCGGGGCTGCCGAAAGGTCGCATATCTGTTTCATGGTCTAACGGTGCCCTACGACGTCGAAGTGCGGGATGTGGCGACTGGACAATCGAAGCGAGTGCAGTTGAAGTCGGTGCACAACGTACGATCTATCATGTTCGATTCGCACGATGACGTTTTCGTCTTGCGTGCGGAGCGAGACGAACTGGCTGTGTGTGAGCTGACCAGTGGCCTTCAACAATTTGCATTGCCCTCAACGACGTTTCAGGTGGCTTATGCCGGCGACGGCGACCTCTGGTTTACAGCGGACGGGAAGGATGTGTGCGTTTATGATGCGACCGCCAAGCGGGCGCGACGTCTTGTCGGTAAGAGTGGACGCATTCGGTCGATATCGTGTGCTCGTCCGGATGGGCGATATGTGACGACGACTGACTATAGGGGTGTCACGAAGTTGTGGTCGACGACTGGAATGGATAACGGCATCGAGATCGTGCTCGAAAGACGGCCGCGAAAAGAAAGGTCGCAGCCTTCGCAGAAGAAGAGGGGGAAGAAAAAATGACTGGAAGGTGATCCGAGTGACGGTGTGAAGGATTACTTAGGTCGGACTTTTCAGCCTGACAGGCGCGGCCGTAACGCCCTGAGTATTGAAACCCCTCGCCGGTCTTACGGTCTCTCACACACCAGCAAGTGTCTCGAAAGCAGGCTACCGAGCTTGTTTCAGGAACGTGACCAGATCGGCGAGTTCTTGCAGCGAGAGTTGCCGATCGAGTCCTGCGGGCATAATGGACACCTTGCCCGGCTTGATGGCCTCGATCGACGCTTTGGGTATCGTCTCGGTCTGATCGGCTGAGACGACGAGAACGAGCTGAGAAGGCGAGTCGTCGCGAACCATGCCGTTGATGAGGCGGCCGTCATCGGTGAGGACCGTTACCGGTTCGAAACTCCGGACGAAACTGGCACTGGGAAAAACGATCGCCTCGAGCAGGTCCCGTTCGGTACGGATTTCACCGACCTTGGTCAGGTCGGGGCCGATGTTGCCACCGAGATAGCCGATCGAGTGGCACGTGGAGCAGGCAGCTTTTTGGCTGAAGAAGACGGCGTAGCCTCGGCGGCGGTCACCTGAGGGCAGTTGGGCGAGCAGTTCTTCGAGTCGTTTCCGTTGCGCTGCGGGGGTCGGATCAACGGCCGCGATGAGGGCGTCGAGTTTCTTTTCGGCGACAGCCGTCGGATGGGTGAAGAGTTGCCGGAGGCGGCCGGCGGGAACGGCGGCGAGGGAGGGGTTTTGGGCGAGTGCATCGAGGAGTGCCATCTGTTCGCTAGGCGAACGGACTCGAGCGAACAAGGTCAGAACTTCTTGGAGCGTGAGCGGGCCGAGGCTGGGAAGGCGGCGAATCAGGGCTCGGCGCTGGGACGGCGAGACCGTTCCTTCCCGAAGAGCCGCGACCGCGGCAAGTTGCTCGGGAACCGGCCGCTCGGCGTCCAAGTGCTCCAAGACGAACTCGAAAAGCGGTTTCGGGAGGACCGGGCGTTCCTCGCCACCGAGCGCAAGTGCCTGCAAGCGAACAATGGTGGCGTGACGATCGTCTTGGGCGATGGCGAGCAGCTTAGGCCAGATGCGCCGGGAGAATGCAGCGTTTCGCTCGGACGCCTGAAGCCAGTCGAGAAGCGCTTGCAGCAATTCGGGATCCGAAGTCTCCAGGAGAGACACAACCGTGTCTGTAAGATCCTGCGGGATGGGGTGGCGACCGGACTTGCCGAGGCCGCGAATCAAGGCGGCTCGCGCGGATGCCGCAAGTGTGTCACTAGCGGCCGCAGCCAAGACGACCCGTTGGACGTGCTCGCTTTGGCCGAAGTGTTGGACGACCGCAAGAAGGGATGAGGAAACGGATCCGCCTCCGGCGAGCTGCCGCTGCAGCCAGTCTGCCAGAGGGGTTTCCCAGTCCTGCCGCTGCGCTGTGAGGAGTTGGGCGGTTTGCTGGAGGAGGGGAGTCTCCGACGTCAGCCATGGCAAGACCGTCTCAGCTTGGAGTTGGTCTGGTGCGACAGACTGGAGGGCCCAGGCCGCGGAGGCTCGGACGGAGGCCGACTGGTGAGTGAGGCTTCGTTTGAGGGCGGGGATGTCGGCGATTTCGATGAGTGCATAGGTGAGGGCGTGTTGTTCCCAGCGATCGGGGGTGCGCGTGAGGGCGGCCAGAAGATCGGGGATGGCCGACCGATCGGCGGTTCGGCCACACAGTTCTGCCGCATTGCGGCGGACGGCACCGTCGGGATGTTGCAGCAGCCTCCTTGCGGCTTCGAGACATCCCCGATCGCGCAGGAGACTGAGCCCTTTCAAGGCGGCGGCGACGATCTCGGGTTCGTCATCTTCAAGAAGCGAACGGAGGCATGTCACGGCGTTGTCACCGCCGATGCGTGTAAGAATCCAGACGAGTTGCAGTCGGACAGCTGGTGGGCGAGTCGCGAAGCTATCGTGCAGCCATTCGTCGGACCGTTTGCTTTGGGCGACGAGCTGATTTGCGGCTCGATGTCGGACGGCAGGACGAGGGTCGTTCAAGCGTCGGAGGAGTTCTTCGACCGGCACGTGGCGCCATGCCAGCTTGTGGCCTCGAGGGTCTTCGATTAGCGGTGCACCCTTGCGGCTAATCCGATAGATGCCGCCGAGGATATCGGGTTTCCAGAGGTGTGACGTGGGGCAGCAGAGCTTGTACCATCCGCCGGTGTCGAGGACGAGCAGACTGCCGTCGGCGTCGACCAGAATATCGGTCGGGTGGAAATCGACATCGTCGCAGGTCAGGAAGGGGGTGGTGGTGACTTGAAAGGAGGCACCGGCTCGAGTCAATTCGTGCCGCGTTACCTTGTGCATATTGAAGGATGTGGCCAAGAGTGTTTCGGTGGCTCCTGGAGTCGTGTTGGGGACGCGGGCGAGTCCGGACGGAGCGGCGGCACCGAGGTGGACCAGGGGAGGAAGGAGGTCGCCGGTGCGAGGGTGTCCTTTCAGGACGGAGTGGCGTTTGCCGAAGAGTCCTCCGTAGATAGCGTGGATCAGGCCATCTCGCTTGCCGTTTCGCGGATGTTGGATGAACGTGGACGTGAGGATCGGTTCGCCGGTTCGGGTGAAGACGACTTCGACCGGGTTGTCCATCCCGCCGGTCATGACCGGTTCGACTTCGCCTCCTTCTAATCGGCGGCGGAAGAGATGGGCGGCTCGTGTCGTCCAAACCTGGTCGCCTCGTCGATATTCCTGTTTGGCAAAGGCTCCCTTGCACCAGTAGATCCAACCATCCGGCGCGAGGTAGGGGCCGTGCAAGTCGTTGGCACAGTGGGTGAGCGTTTGGCCGTCGAACCAGATGGAGCGCTGGTCGGCTTTGCCATCTCCGTCCGTGTCGGTGAATTTCCAGATTTGCGGCGGAGCGGCGACGTAGAGGGAGCCTTGGTGCCAGAGAGCGCCTTCGGGGAACATGATTCCTTCGGCGAAGACGATGCGCCGGTCGAAGATTCCGTCCCCGTCGCGATCTTCGAGTCGCACGATGCGATGAGGACGTTCTTGTCGTTGTTTCTCGACTGGATCGTTGGAACCCGAGGACTCGGTGACATAGAGTCGTCCCCATTCATCGAATGAGGCGGAGATGGGACGCTGAATCAGAGGCGGAGCGGCAACTTGGCGGATGGAGTAGCCGTCGGGAAGGCGGAACGTGCGGCCGTCGATGGTGAATTCGGCTGAGCGTGCGGGCGCGCTGAGTGCGGCAAGGAGCCAGATCCAGACGACGGTCATCGGACCGGTCGGTAGGTTTGTAGCGAACTTCGCCGCACGGCCGACTTGACGGCGGCCATTTGGGAAGTGCGTCAGGGAGACCAGAGTCATGGGAGGATCTCAACGCAGCATGAGGAAGGCGGTTGAGGGCCGGGGGTCGTGGGGAGCGGGGCGGTCAAGCCACGTAATTGCGCAGGAAATTGATGCTTTGGACGAGGGACGTTTTTCGGCTGTCGAGGGAACCTTCGTAGGCTCGGTCTTCGACTTCGACGCAGACGGGGCCGTCGTAGCCGGCATCGGTGAGAGCGCCGAAGAAGCGTCCCCAGTTGACATCTCCAAGGCCGGGCAGTTTGGGCGTGTGGTAGCTATTGGGATTGGCGAGGGTACCGACGTCGTTGAGTCGGTCCACGTCGACGCGGGCATCTTTGGCGTGGATGTGGAAGAGTTTTTCGCGGAATTCGTAGAGAGGCCGAACGTAGTCCATGTGCTGCCAGACGAAGTGGGAGGGATCGAAGTTGAGTCCGAAGTGGGGGCTGTCGATATCGGCGAACATGCGGCGCCAGATGGCGGGCGACGTCGCGAGGTTCTTCCCTCCCGGCCACTCATCGTTGGTGAAGAACATGGGACAGTTTTCGATACCGATGCGGACCGAGTGTTCGGCCGCAAAGTCAACCAGAGGTCGCCAGGTTTCCAGGAAGCGCGGCCAGTTGTCGTCGACGTTTCGAGTCCAGTCGCGGCCGATGAACGTGTTGACTTGGGAGAGTCCGAGTCGGGGAGCGGCGGCGATGACCTTTCGGAGATGGCTGACGGCGGCTTCGGCTTCGGCCGGATCGGCGGAGAGGGGGTTGGGGTAGTAACCGAGTCCGCTGATCTGAACTCCGGTCTGGTCGATCAGCCCGCGGATTTCTTCGATCCGGGCATCGGAGAGGTTGGTGACATCGATGTGCGTCACGCCCGCGTAGCGACGTTCGGCTTTGGACGGCGGCCAGCACATGATTTCGACACAGTCGTAGCCGATTTCGGCGGCGAAGTGGAGGAGTTCTTCGAGTGTCAATTCGGGCAAGATGGCAGAGACGAATCCAAGTTGCATGTCGGTTCCTTTCCGTAGACGAATCTGAGAGCTTCGGGGCGCCGGACGCGGCGTGGCGCGGCAAGCGCGCGTTTTAGCACGGGTACCTGCATTTTCCAACCCATAGAGTTTATCAAAACCGGGCCACTCGGGGAAACCTAAGGCAGGGGCGAGCCGGATTTCCCGGAAATCATGAGTTTGCATCGATCGATACTAACTTACGGAAAGAACGAGACAGACAAGGCGGCGACGGGGGCGCTTGCCAGTTGCAGAGTCACGGATGACTTCTTTTTTGATAAGAGATGGAGACGATGCGTAGATTCTTTCAATGTTCCTTCGTAAGGCGCGCGCTCGTGCTGGCCGGGGTGACGTGCGCTTTGGGTTGGCCGGCCGCGCTTGGGCGGATCCTCCCGAGGGAGAGGAGACGGTTCAGGTGAAGATCGACGACGTCGTGGATCAGCCGGAACTGCCGGCGGATGCCACGGAAGGGGTTCCCGTCTCGTCATCGTCGGCGGTGCATGCCGGGGAATGTGCGGCATGTGGCAGCAAGACGACCTGCACGTGTGAGGACTACAAGCGGCTGCGGAAAGCGGTGACGAAATCCCACAACGTGCTGTTTTACCGAAACAACTTCAATTACTTGTGTGATCCTTGCTATGACGAGTGGTGGCCTGGCGACTATGTGAAGCGGAACGCCATTGGCAACTGGGGCGTGTTGGACGTTGGCGGCCAGTATCGTGCTCGGTTTCACGACGAAGTGAATATGCGGGGTCTGGGGCTGACCGGCCGAGACGATCGTTTCTTGCTTCACCGAACGCGTCTGTACGCTAATCTCGAAGTCGGCAGTCGAGCTCGGTTCTACGTCGAGTACTTGGACGCCGTGAGCAATTACGAGAACTTTGCTCCTCGCCCGATCGAAGAAAGCCGTTCGAACATACAGAACCTATTCGGCGACTTTGTATTGCTGGACACGTGGCGGGGCAAGTTGACGGGGCGTGTGGGGCGTCAAGAGTTGCTCTATGGACAGCAGCGCGTGATTTCGCCGCTGGACTGGGCCAACACACGCCGGACGTTCGAGGGTGTGTCCCTTCTGTGGAGTGGGCAGAAGTGGGATATCGATGGCTTTTGGACCTACCGGGTGCCTCCGACGGATAAGAACTTCTTGAACACCGATCGCAGTCAAGAGTTCAGTGGCGTCTGGGGCAAGTACAAGGGGTTCAAGAACGAAACGGTAGAAACGTTCTTTATTCGCTACATCGAGACGGAGGGGACACCGTTCGAGTACAACACGATCGGTGCCGCTTATCACGGAAATCGCGGTCGCTTCCTCTGGGATTTTTGGGGTGCCTATCAGTGGGGCGATTACAACAACCAGGACCAGGAAGCCGGTGCTTGGACCGTGGGTTTAGGTTGGAAGTTTGAGTGCCAGCCTTGGACACCGACGATCTGGGCGTATTACGACTGGGCCGAGGGCGATGACCGGGGTGCCGGGTACGGGTATCATCACTTGTTCCCCTTGGCGCACAAGTACAACGGTTGGATGGACCTCTTCGGTCGCCGCAACCTGGAGGACCTCAACTTCTTGGCGACGTTGACGCCTAGCGAAAAATGGAAGCTGATTGCGTGGTGGCACGTCTTCTGGCTGCAAAACGGCAATGACGTACCCTATTCGGTCGTGATGACACCGTACGTCGCCACACCGGGAGGCAGCCAGTACTTGGGCCAGGAGTTGGACTTGCTGGTCAACTGGCAGTTCAACCCGCGGATGGCCATCCTGTTCGGGTACTCGTACTTCTGGGCCGGCACGTTCTATTCGACCAACCCGGACGCGTTGTACGCGGACGACGCCAACTTCACGTACGTGCAGTTCACGTTCAACTTCTAGTGGGTGTGAGCCGGCCGCCGCGGAGCGGTGGCCGGTTCGCCCGGGATACCGACCACCGTTGGGCTCGCTGCGGCGAGCCCAACGCATCAAATCGTGCGTTGTTTGTGGGCCTGGAGCCGGTACTTCGGTACCGGCTCTTGGCGTTTCCTGGGACGACTTGGTGGGCGGCGTGCGTGGTCCGGGGGGCGGTAGCGGCCACGATTGGCCACGTTTCGCCCTGCGTGGTCATCCCCTAGAATGCGGCTCCCACCCCCCAGCGCGGTTTCCATGCTTCCCTTCCCATCGAATCGGCACCTTCGATTTTCGATTTTCGGCCATGTCCTCCAAACCCAACGTCCGACTTGAAGTGGCCCTCTTCTTCGCCGCCGCCTGTTTCGCGATCATCGTTGCGGCCAACTACTCGATCATTTTGAGCGACCTGGCGGGTCTGGTGGGGTGGAAGGGGAGTGAGTGGACGGGAAGAAGTGTTGAGGTCATCCTATTAGGGTTCTTGGTGGCCATGGTCGCCTATGGCGGCATGCTGGTCGTGCTCGTTCCCATGTACGCTTTTCTCGTGCAGGTGCTCGAGCGGTGGGGAGAGACACCGGACGAGCCGAGCAAAGAGCCGGAGCAAGAGACGTCCCATCTGCGCGCGAGGCGGTCCCGCAAGTCTCGGAAGCGCCGAAAGTAGCATGAGGGATCGTCACCATGAACGCGTTGACACTGACGATACTGGTTTCGTTCGTTGCCTGCACCGGCGCCGTAGGGTTGCTCACGTGGTGGCTTACGCGGCGCGTCGCCCACACCTCCTCGGAAGGGTTCTTTCTGGCCGGAAGGGTGCTCACGGGCGGCTATATCGCCGGTTCGCTCCTGTTGACGAATCTGTCGACCGAGCAGCTAGTGGGACTCAACGGCAGCGCATTCGCAGATGGCCTGAGCGTGATGGCATGGGAGGTGATCGCCGCTTTTGCACTGGTGATGATGGCGTGGTATTTCTTGCCGAGGTACTTGCGTTTGGGCGTTGCGACGGTCCCGCAGTTCCTCGAGGCTCGCTATAGCGGCACGGCTCGCACGATCGCGACGCTGATATTTCTTTTGGCCTATGCCCTCATCTTGTTGCCGATCATTTTGTACACCGGTGCTCGCGGCCTAACCGACATGCTCGATTTGCAGTCGGTACTCGGCATCGAAAGTGAGCGGACGGTCATCGCATTGGTCGTCGTCTTCATCGGTGTTTTGGGTGGCATCTACGCGTTGTTCGGCGGGCTCCACACGGTGGCCGTATCGGATACGCTCAACGGGTTTTTGCTTTTGGCCGGCGGACTCCTGATCACGTGTCTGGGATTGGCTGCCGTGGGGGATGGCCAACCGCTGGCCGGGTTGGTCGAGCTCTATGAGAAACGTCCGGATCACTTTCGGTCGATTGGAACGGCCGAGCAATCGGTGCCGTTCAGCACGCTCTTTACCGGCGTATTGTTACTGAACCTGTTTTACTGGTGTACGAACCAGCAGATCATTCAGCGTGCATTTGCAGCGAACAGTCTGGCCGAAGGCCAGCGGGGTGTGCTGGTGGCCGGCGTCTTCAAGGTAGCCACGCCTCTGATCCTGGTAATTCCCGGGATTGTGGCGTTTCATCTTTATTCCAGCGAAGGGATTCCGCAGGACCAGGCATATGGTCGTCTCGTGCGAGACGTTCTTCCGGCGCCGCTGGCCGGGTTTTTTGCCGCGGCCGTCGTGGGAGCCGTTCTCAGTTCGTTCAATTCGGTACTCAACAGCACAGCCACGCTTTTTAGTCTGGGCATCTATCAGCGGTGGGCGCGGCCGTCACCTTCTGAAAGAGAAGTCATCCGCGCCGGAAAGGTGTTCGGGTGGATCATCGCGGTCGTGGCCATCGTGGCCGCTCCGTCGTTGGTCGGCAAGGAAAGCATTTTCGGCTACTTGCAAAAGATGAACGGCATCTATTTCATTCCCATCTTTTCCGTCGTGCTCGTGGGAATGGTTTCGAAGCGGACACCGGCGTGGGCGGCCGAACTCGCACTTGGTTTGGGTGTAGTGGCGATTGCTGTGGGCTACTTTGTGCCCCCATTGGCGAAGTGGGTCGACTGGATGCACGAGTATCATTTCTTAGGCGCAGTGTTCGGCGCATTGCTGCTCGTGCTGGCGGCCGGACGTGCCCTGGCACCTCGAGCCGAACCATGGCAGTGGCCGGCTGAGGCCCCCGTAGAAATGAGGCCCTGGCGCTTTTCTCGCATGATGGGAATCGGGATCATCGTCATGATTGTCGCCATTTACCTTGTGTTTGCCTGGTGATCTGCCGATTTCAGCGCCCTCCGGCGTTGTCATGAAAGGCGATCGAGAGTAGACTTCTCATAGTTACCCGACCTTGAGAACGCCGATAAGGAACAAAAGGGACCGGGTGGCGACTCAAGCCGACAAGTTGGTGTCGGCTAGAGGGTTTTAGTCAGCGACGCCACGCAACATGGGACTGGCTGGGGACTTGAGTCGACGGACGCATTGCCGTACGCGATGCTGGGCCATCGGTAGCCAGGTTTCTCAGCCGGTGCTTGCGAGTTGAAGCAAAGGTCGAATCCAGCTCCCGAAAAAAACCGGATCGCACGCTTGGAAGCGTGTCCTCTTGAAAAACTCGCTCTCCGTTTTTTCAGCACCGAGGATCGGTTCTCAGAGGAGACGAGTGCTGAGTGTATCCCCCGCATCGGCCGCTTGTGAGCGGTAAGCCTGTTGGTCGTGTGTGTTGCGGCGGATCGTTCGAGCCGTGTGGCAGCTCGAATTGTCAGGTGCCGGTTGACCCCGACAGAGACTCGACAAGAAAGAAAGAGATTGCACGATGACACAGGGAAATGAACAGGGTGTTCGCGCCGAGGCGCGTAAGCAGGGGAAACGCGAGGCTCGACGAGCGCGACGAGCTCGCATGCGCCCCAAGTGGCAATTCGAGGCGCCGCAACCGGAGTCCGATCTTTATGACATTCCCTGGGGCCACCGCCTGGCCATGTTGGCCGTCGTGACGCTGCCGATGGTTGGGCTTGGGCTGGCCATCATCTGCCTTTGGCAGTTCGGCTGGATGGGGTGGCCGTTCCTCGCCATGTTGGTGGGCGGCTGGCTCCTGACGGGGATGGGAATCACCGTTGGTTTCCATCGTTTATTGACTCACAACTCGTTCGCCACGTACCGCCCGATTCGCGCCTTTTGGGCGATGGTGGGAGCATTGGCCATCGAGGGATCGCCATTAGTATGGTGTGCCGTCCACCGGCGTCATCACGAGAAGTCGGACCACGACGGCGATCCGCACTCGCCACTGTTGCATGATGGGTCCTTCGTCGGCATGCTGCGCGGCCTTGTCCATGCTCACTTCGGATGGTTGTTTACCAAGTACAGTGCGAAACCCAACTTGCAGCGGTATGTCCCCGACCTGATCAACGATCGTCTGCTGATCAGTATGGACCGAGCCTACTACGTCTGGATTTTGTTGAGTTTGGCCATTCCCACATTGCTCGGTGCGGCCATCACACAGTCATGGTTCGGCGCGGCGATGGGATTCCTTTGGGGAGGCGCGGTGCGGATTTTCGTCACACACCATGTGACGTGGTCGGTCAACTCGATTTGTCATGTCTTCGGCAAGCGCCACTTCCACACGACCGACAATTCTAGGAATAACTCGGTCTTCGGAATCCTCGCGCTGGGCGAAGGCTGGCACAACAACCACCATGCGTTTCCGACGTCGGCGCGGCATGGTCTGCTGTGGTGGCAGTTCGACTTGAGTTGGCTCGTCATCCGAGCGATGGAAAAGGTGGGCCTGGCGTGGGATGTGGTCCTGCCGAGCCAACGGGTGTTGCAAAAGCGGCGCCTTTATTGAGCGCACTCCAAGGGACGGTTTCTTTTCGATGGCGGTGCCGGCCTTGGCCGGCCGATTCCGCCCACCGCTTGTTGCATCACTCGGGTAGATAATCGGGACGACTGGGGCGGCGCATCAGAGCGACCGCCTGTTCGTCGCCGACGAACGTCTCCTGGTCGGGGTTCCAGCGGAGGGGACGTCCGAGCATCAACGTGATGTTGCACAGGTGGCAGCTGGTCATCGTGCGATGGTGCGTGAAGACATCGGCGATCGGGAGGCTTCGGTCTTCGAGGCAGTCGAAGAAGTTGGCCATGTGGCCGCGCATCGGTTTGCCTCGATAGAGCTTGGCGACGGCTTCGTCGAGTTTCTTCTCGTCGTCTTCGGTGAGTTCTTCCACCGGCTTGCCGCTGAGCCGACCTCGGTTGACAAAGATTCGTCCTTCACTTCCTTCAAAGAGAATGCCGTTGCCGAAATCGGTTTCTCCATCTTCCGATCGGTAGTGGTGGTGGACGGTGAGGAGTCCACCGTTGGCGAATCGGAGCTCAAGGTGGAATTCGGGAGGTGCGTTGAAGGCATGGGGGAGTCGGATTTCGCCGGCGAAGAAACGGGCGAAGTCGAAGTTTTCGGGAACGATGGGTGGGAACTTGCCGCTGCCGGAGACCTGGACCGGTCCGGTGTGATCGCAGCCGAGCGCCCATTGGGCGATGTCGATGTGGTGGGCGCCCCAGTCGGTCATCTTGCCGCCGGAGTATTCGAGAAACCAACGGAAGTCGTGGCGACGTTCGTTGACATAATCGACGGCGGGCGCCGGGCCGACCCAAAAGTCCCAATGCAGATCTTCCGGTGGTGCGGTCGTTTCGAACGGTCCGCCGACGGGGGCTCCGCCGATGGCGACGTGGGCTTTGATATCGGTACCGATGTAGCCTCCTTGCACGAGAGCGATGGCTTTGAGAAAGGCGTGACCATACTCGCTCCGTTGTTGGGTTCCGACCTGAAAGACTCGCTCGGTTTCCTTGACCACACGGCAGATCTGTTTGCCTTCGTCGATCGTGAGTGTCAGCGGTTTCTCGCAGTAGACATCGCAGCCAGCGCGCATGGCGGCGATGGCGATCGGGACGTGCCAGTGGTCGGGGGTTCCGATCGTGACGATATCGGGTTTCTCTTTGGCGAGCGCCTCGCGGTAGTCGAAATAGGTCTTCGGCTTGCCCCCCATCTTCTCGGCGAACTCCCGGGCGTGCCGCTCGTCCACGTCGCAAACGGCCACGACATCTGCAAACTTGGAAGCTTGCCTGGCAATCGTGCCTCCCCGGTTGAACGCGCCCCGGCTTCCTCCGACGCCGATCGCCAGACAGCGAGGGCGCGAGTTGGCATCACCGGCTCGCGACGTGCGACGGGTCCACAGATAGGGCGCAGAAGCGGCAACGGTAGCGGCGGCAGTCGTCTGGAGGAACTGGCGGCGTGTTCGTTTCATGGCAGGCTTCCTGTTGTCGAAAGAGGGGCGAAAGGGGCCGAGGGCACGACGGGCCAAGGGCTCGCCTGGGGCCGAGCGCATTGTAATCGAAGCAGCGCGCGAAGGGTAACGGGAGGGAGGAGCCGGTCGCGTGGCGTGTGAATACTGGCAGATTGCCCGGGAAGCAACTAGAATGAGGCGGATTGCTTTTCTGGGAGGGCGGGTTCCGGAGCCGCATGTTCGTTCTCGCAGGCGATGTCGCGCATCGGGTCGGCGGGAACGGCTGCGTTGTGCCTTTCAGGGCTAGTGACAGGTCATCGGCGATCGTCGATCGGGAAGGGGAGTGGGGAGAGAAGATGGCAGAACGTCAGCAGCGGGAAGGGGTGGTTGCCGAGGATCAAGTAGCGGCCGTTGACGAGTTGCGTTCGACCTATGAGCAACTAAAGGCAGAACTCGCGAAGATCGTGGTGGGGCAGGAGGATGTGATCGAGCATCTGGTGATCACGCTGTTCGCCCGCGGCCACGCGTTGTTGATGGGCGTCCCCGGGCTGGCCAAGACGTTGTTGATCAGTACGCTCGCCCGCACGATGTCGCTCGAGTTCAGCCGCATCCAGTTCACGCCCGACTTAATGCCGATGGACATCACCGGCACCGATATTTTGCAAGACGTTCCCGGGGAGAAGCGGCAGTTCGAGTTCATCAAAGGCCCCGTCTTTGCCAACATCGTCTTGGCCGACGAAATCAACCGGGCGCCGGCGAAGACTCAGGCCGCTTTGTTGGAGGCCATGCAGGAGCACAAGGTGACGGTGATGGGGGAGACCTATCCCTTGGAGGCTCCTTATTTCGTATTGGCGACGCAGAACCCGATCGAGCAGGAGGGAACGTATCCGCTTCCCGAGGCGCAACTCGACCGGTTCATGTTCTTGATCGAGGTCGATTATCCCGACCGGGACGAGGAGATCGAGATCGCCCGGTCGACGACAGGAGGAGCGCTGCCGGAGATCGCACCCTTGCTCGACGCCGAGCGCGTCCTCTTTTTTCAAGATCTGATTCGAAGCGTTCCGGTGCCTCAACATGTCTACGAGTACGCGGTGGACTTGGTACGGCGGACGCGACCGCAGTTGGACGAAGCACCGAGTTGGCTCAAGCCGCTGGTCGGCTGGGGCGCCGGGCCGCGCGCCGTGCAGTGTTTGATTTTGGGCGGGAAAGCTCGAGCGGCACTCGACGGCCGCTACATGGTGCAAGTCGACGACATCGCCGCTTTGGCCGTGCCGGTGTTGACGCACCGGGTCATTACGACGTTCCATGCCGAGTCGGAGGGCGTGCATAGCACCGATGTGATCCGGCGGCTCGTCGAAGAAATGGAGCAGGCGGCGTAATCCTCATTCGCAAAGACGGCAAGCGATCATGGCAGGCTCGGCGCACCGCGAGTTCCTCGACCCTTCGGTCCTCGGGCGGCTGAAAGCCATTCCCCTTTGTGCTCGCCAACCGATGCTCGGCAACGTCTCTGGCCGGCACCGTAGTCCGGTTCGCGGATCGAGCCTCGAGTTTTCCGAATACCGCAAATACGTCCCCGGTGACGACAAACGGCGGCTCGACTGGCGCGCCTATGGACGCAGCGACCGGTATTACGTGCGGGAGTTCGAGGCGGACACGAACTTGCGATTGTGCCTGGTCGTCGACACGAGCGGTTCGATGGGGTTTGCGGGGAACGGCGAGCTTCCGAAGCTTGATTATGCTCGGCGACTTGCCGCCGCACTGGCCTATCTCGCCGTGGGTCAGGGAGATGCCGTGGCGCTTTATTCTGCCGGAGCGTCATTGCGGCGGGAGATTCCGGCGAAGCGGAATCCCAGCCACCTCCGAAAGGTGCTTGACGAGATCGGCGGTTTGCGCGCCGAAGGCGAGACCGGGCTCGTGCCGTGCCTGCACGCGGTGGCGGAAAAAGTGCGTCAACGGGCGTTGGTCGTGGTCATTTCCGACTTGTTCGTTCGCCCCGAACCGCTCGGCGGGGCGCTGCAGCATTTGCGATTCCGAAAGCACGACGTGACCGTCTTTCAGTTGCTCGATCCGATGGAGATCCATTTCGACTGCCAGCGCACGACGCGCTTTGTCGACATGGAGGGGAACACGACGATCATTGCCGACCCGGACGTCGTGCGCCGAGAATACCAGCGAGCATTGGCGGCTCATTTGGAAGCCATCGATGCGTTGGTTCGCGACTCGCACGTCGACTACCACCGCGTTGTCACGGATCAGGCGTATGATCGAGTCTTGAGTGACTTCTTGTTGCGGCGGCGGCCGAAGGGGGTGCGGGGATGAGTTTCCTCCAGCCGCTGTTGCTGTGGGCGCTTCCTGTGGCGGCGCTTCCGGTCATCATCCACTTGATCAGTCGGCGGCGGCATCGTGTCGTCCATTGGGCGGCCATGATGTTTCTGCTCGATGCCCGCCGAGCTGCCAAGGGACTGGCACGGTTGCGTCAGTGGCTCATCCTGGCACTGCGCGTCCTTGCGCTGATCTTGCTGATTCTCGCCGTCAGCCGGCCTCTGGTGACGTCGGGGACGTTTCGTTTCGGCGGTGGACTCGACGCGATCTTCATCCTGTTGGACCGTTCGGCCAGCATGGAGCAGACTGGAGCGTCGGGAGTGGCCAAGCGGGAGGAAGGATTACGGCGCATGCAAGAGTATCTGCGCGAGGTGGGACGGGTGCGGCGCATCGTCTTGATCGACAGTGCGACAGAAAAGCCGCTGGACGTGGAGTCGCCGGAGGCATTGTCGGGTTTACCGCAGACGCAACCGGCTGCGGCATCGGCAGACATTCCCGCCATGTTGCAGCGCGTGCTGGACGTGGTTACAACTGATCAGATCGGCAGTGCGGAAGTCTGGGTCGTTTCTGATCTGCAAAGTGGGGACTGGGACGCCGCATCGGGACGGTGGTCGGAATTGCGGCGGCAATTCTCCGAGCGGAATCAGATTGGTATTCGGTTGCTGGCACTTGATGAACCGCCTCGTCAAAATCTGGCTATCGAAGTCGACCAAGCGCAGGTGGAGCCGGTAGGGCGAACGCGGCGCGCCTTGCGGCTCGACTTTCGCATTCGCCGGCAAGGAAAGAGCGACCTGCGTGCTCGAGTTCCCGTCGAGATCGTCGTGGGGGGAGCTCGCACGCGTTATCCCGTCGAGTTGACGGGGCGGGAGACGGTGGTGCAGGGCGTGATGCTTCCGTTGGACGAGAAAGAGACGTTGGGGTGGGGCTATGCGGAATTGCCAGGCGATGATCGGCCGGGAGACAACCGCAGTTATTTCAGCTTCGCGCCGCCGGCGCCACGACGGACCGTGGTTGTTGCCGAAGAGGCAGCGATCGCCGAGTTCTGGCGGCAGGCGGCGACGGTTCCCAACGACCCGGAGGCCCAGTATGGGGCACAGGTTCTCTCTCCAGATCAAGCCGATGAGATTCCGTGGGACAAAACGGCGGTGTTGATCTGGCAAGCACCTTTGCCACAAGGGGAGTTGGCAGCCGCCTTCGAGCGGCACTTGGGACAGGGGCGAGCTGTGCTCTTTCTGCCACCTCGCAAAGTTGATCCCCAGCGATCCTTTCTTGGACTGCGCTGGGATGCTTGGATGTCCGTCGATCCTGGGCAGGAGGAAGGACGCGTGTCGCAGTGGCAGACCAAGAGTGGGCTATTGGCGAACGACCGGACGGGTCAGCCATTGTCGGTTGATGCACTCCGCGTCGAACGGGTCTGCCGAGTGGAAGGGGGGCCGATCGTTTTTGCTCGACTTGGCAACGACGTCTCATTACTGATGCGGCCGAGTCAATCTCTGGGTGTGCAGGCCTGGTTCCTCGCCACTTGGCCTTGGAAGGATTACTCTAACCTGGCGGAGGAGCGGATCGTGGCTTATGTGATGCTGCATCGCGCGTTACAGCGTGCAGCGTTGCAGCTTTCCAATGCGAGGACGCTCATTGCCGGCACCCCGGCGGCTCAAGCGGTAGCCGAGGCCAAACGCGTGCACCCTCGCAGTGGATCGATCGCCGTGCCTCCTACGCATCTGGCAGGTGTTTATCGAAGCGGCGATCGGTTGTGGGCGTTGAATCGTCCGTCACGCGAGGACCGGATCGATACGGTTCCGGAGGACCGCTTGAACGAGCTATTCGCGGGCTGTCGTTTTGCGGTGATTCACGATCGAGTGGACACGGGTGTGTCACTCGCTCGTGAGACTTGGCGCATCGCGCTGGCCGCCATGTTGGTCGTCCTGTTCCTTGAGGCGGCGGTCAGTTTGCCACCGAGGCGGGAGGAACCCGAGAGTTCTGCGTTGACCGTCGGGCAGCGGCGGATGCGGGAGGTGGCATGATGGACGTCCAGCAGGCGCTGCGGTTCCAGTGGTCTCTCTCGGTGCTGGTCGGGGGAGGGATGGTCCTGATCGGCATTGCGGTGCTTTCGATCTGGACGTGGCGGCGCACCGGATTCTCCAAGGGTGTGGCCGTGGTGGAAACGCTGCGTGTCGCTATTGCCCTGTTGATTGTCATGCTGCTGGCTCAGCCGGAGTGGATCGAGGTGACTCCGCCGCCGGAACATCCTGAGGTGCTTGTGTTGAGCGACGTCTCCAACAGCATGGATACGGAGGATGTGCATGTTTCGGAGGGGCAGCCGCCCATCAGCCGCCGTGCATGGGTGGAACGCGTGACGGGAGACCAAGCGTTCTGGTCGAAACTTGAGGAACGGTATCGCGTCGTCTTCGAGCCGTTTGCTGCGAGTGGGGGTGAGAACCGAAGGGACGGTTCCGACTATGCCGCTGCGTTGGCTCGCGTCCTGGAGCGCGAACAGACCGTGCGCGGAGTCGTGGTGTTGGGGGATGGGGACTGGAATGAAGGTTCTCCGCCGTTGGAAACCGCTGCGCGGCTCGCCATGCGCCGGATACCCATCTTCGCTGTTCCGACCGGACAGGAGACGCCCCTTCCCGATTTGGCGCTTCGAAATGTGAACGTCCCGGCGGTGACGGTCGAGGAGCGGACGTTGCGGATTCCATTTTCGATCGAGAGCACGATTGGGCGGGACATTCAAACGATCGCGCGGTTGCGGGTGACCGATGGCGAGTCGGCGGCGATGGCCGTGCGGGTTCCAGCGATGGGGCGCTTTCAAGGAGCGTTCACATGGACGCCTTCGATGCCGGGAGAGTTCAAAATCCGGTTGACGATTCCGGTGGCTCGCGGAGAAACGTCGTCGGAAAACAACGAAGTGATCGTGCCGGTACGGGTGCAAAAGGAAGCCATTCAGGTATTGCTCATCGAAGGAACAGCGCGCTGGGAATACCGGTACCTCCGGAACGCTTTCGAGCGGGACCCGGGCGTCGATGTGCATGCGCTGTTGTTCCACCCTGGTTTAGGACGGACCGGTGGCGGGCGTGGTTACCTGAAGTCGTTTCCGCAGACTCGAGAGGAGTTGGCGAGATACGATGTCGTTTTCGTCGGTGATGTCGGAGTCGATCAGTTGTCACCCGAGGCGTGCCGTCGGCTCAAGGGGCTCGTGGAGCAGCAAGCTTCGGGGTTGGTCTTGATGCCGGGATTGGCCGGACGGTTGCGATCGTTGCGGCAGACCGCGCTGGCTGAGCTGTTCCCTGTGGAACTCGATCCGCAACTGCCTCGAGGCGAAGGGTCGGCTCAACTCCAGCCCTATGCGTTGACCGATTTCGGCCGGAAAAGTCTCTTGACGAAGCTGACCGACGACGAAGTCGAGAATCTGGAATTGTGGGAGCGTCTTCCTGGTTTTAGTTGGCATGCTGGCGTTTTGCGGCCGTTGCCCGGTAGTGAGACGTTGGTTGTCCATGGAGCGGCTTCGAATGCGTATGGCCGGATTCCGTTGATCGTGACGCGTCCGTTCGGACACGGGAAGGTGCTGTTCATGGCCACCGACGGAGCGTGGCGATGGAGGCGCGGGGTCGAAGACCGCTACCACTATCGCTTCTGGAGCCAGGTGGCTCGGTGGATGGCCTATCAGCGCAATATGGCTCGAGGCGAAGGGATGCGACTTTTCTATACTCCTGATCATCCCCGGCAGGGGACGACGGTGTTGTTCCATGCGAATGTGATGGATTCGACGGGCGAACCCCTGGAAAGTGGGGAAGTTGTGTTGCAGGTGGTCGACCCGTCGGGTAAAACAGAGACAGTGCGGATGACGCCCGAACGCGGCAACTGGGGGCTCTTTTCTGGCAGTTACGAGGCGCGGGCAGCGGGCGAACATCGACTCAAACTGACGTGCAAGGAAAACGGCGGCACGATCGAGACGACGCTCTTTGTCCAATCGGTCGACCGCGAGCGGCCGGGGCGACCGGCTCGCCCCGATGTGTTGGAGGAACTGGCGGCGGCCACGGGCGGCAGGTTGTTGGCGACGAGTGACATTGAGCGTGTTCGCGACCTGTTGGCCCGTTTGCCGAAACTCGAACCGATGGTTCGCCGGTTGCGTCTTTGGAGTCACCCGATGACGCTGGCGTTGGTCGTCGCGCTGATGGGCGCCTTTTGGGTGGGTAGGAAGATGGTGGGGCAGATTTGATTTCGACGGAAGGAACGCGGGTGGTGTTATCCCGAATGCGAGCCGACGGTTGTGCCAAGGACCGGGGAGACAGGAGGAAGGACGATGGCAAATCGCTATGAACTGCCTCGAGGCCTGACTGAGCGCCTCCGAACGTTGCGACGCGCTGTGCGCCGCCAGAAGGTCGTGGAGGCGGCAGGCGCGGCCGTAGCCTGGTTGGCGTTTGTTTATCTCTTCGTGTTTGTGCTGGAGCGTCTAGGCGAGACGCCGGCATGGTTGCGCGGAGCACTCTTTGCGACGGCGCTGGTGGTCGTCCTTGCGATAATCGGCGGGCTGGCGGTGCGTTGGTACTGGGGATTGCGCAGGCCTGAGCAGATTGCGAGGCTCGTCGGTCGGACCTTTCCGTCGCTGGGAGACCAGATTCTGGGTGTGATCGAGTTGGCGGATGGTCGCACGGGGTATGCAGCGCCGCGACTGATCGAAGCGGCGTTGGCGCAGGCTGATCAGCGGACGGAACGTTTCGATTTCCAGAAGGCCCGGCCGCCGAAGCGGTCGCGTCGTGCATGGCTGGTGTGCGCTGCCTTTCCGTTGCTCGTGGTCGCCTTGGCATTGGCGGTTCCCGATGCCGCCATGAACACATGGCAGCGTTGGGCGTTGGCGTGGCAGCCCATTCCTCGTTACACGTTCGTGCGCATTGCCTCACTGCCAGATGAGGTGGTTGTTCCGTATGCCGAACCGATGCAACTGAGCGTTTCCCTCGAGAAGGATTCGAAGTGGGTCCCTTCTCGTGCACGGGCTCGAT
>WFWZ01000333.1 GCA_015490875.1 Planctomycetaceae bacterium | reverse complement strand
GTTCGACGGTCGGCTCGGCCTCGAGTGACTCACGAAGCCGCGGGTGGACGAAGATGCGCACCCGTTTGACGTAGTCGTCGAACTGCCGCCGAGCCAGAGTCTGAACGACCGGGGAGAGGTCGGCCAGCGTGTAGTAGCGGTCTTCCTTGGGGACGTAGATATCCAGGTCGAACTCGACTTCGAGTCCCACGGGGGGCGCATCGATGAGGATCTCGTGCGGGGCGATACGCCGGCGCACCTGCTGACTGAGTCGATCGGCGAGGAGCTCCCCGATGGCGACCAACTGCGGATAAGGGCGTCGCGCGAGAGCCTGGTGCATCTGCGGATCCCGGAGGTAGTGGTACTCGCGGAGCCGCTTGTAAAGTTGCCGGGCCGGACCGAACAGCCCGTCCAGCAGGTCGGCCGCCGGCCCTCCTTCCGCCGCCTCTCGCAGCGTCCGCACCATGTCGGGCTCGTCCTTGCGGAACAGATCATCCAAGTCGAGTTGGGTATAGAGCAAAAAGAAGGCCCGTTGCCACATCGCCGTCGCCGCTCGCACTGCATGGTGCCAGTAAACCTCGCTGAACATTACGTACCGGGCAAAGACCATCAGCTCGGCGGCGGTCCGGCCTTTGTGGGTGATGGCGAGACGATCGCCCGAGCGGTTCAGGCACAAGCTGCCGATCAATCGGCTGCGGTCGAAGTGTTGCCCGTACGGAACGCCGGCATGCAGACTGTCTCGGTAGAGATAATCCATTTTATCGATGTCGATGGGCCCAGAGAGCATGCTTTGCAGGATGCAGGACGCCCGGTCGCGCGGCTTGGCGGAGAGGAGGTCGACGACTTCGCGAGGCTGGATGCTCCAGTCGTGACGCAGCGCGTCGGCGATTTCGCCTTCCAGCAAAAAGCTATTCGCGAACATTTCGTGCTCAGGAACGCCCGGCAGCGCCATGTCTTCGATCGGATGGCAGTAGGGCCAATGTCCCAAATCGTGCAGCAAAGCCGCGACGAGAAAGACCTCGGCGTCGTGGACCTCGACGATCTCGGCGAACCGTTCATCATGCCGTAACTGGCGGAGATACTCGAGTGCCGTTCGGTAGACTCCGAGCGAGTGTTCGAATCGCGTGTGGTGGGCGGCCGGGTAGACGAGCCCCACGAGTCCGAGCTGACGGATACGTGTCAGTCGCTGGAATTCCCGACAGTCGACGAGTTGGCGAATGCGCTGCGTCATGGGGACGTCGACGCCGGGAGGAAGACGGACGACATCGCGCAGCGTATCGAGCGAAGCGACTTCGGGGATGGCGAGGAGATCGGTCACGGCCGCGAGGTGTGAGTGGAAATGCGGATCGGGAAACCTATCATCTGACGTGTTTCGAGTCAGGTCGTTGTTTCGATGGGAATCGACAGCGGCGGCAGCGCCATGATCAGACGCAGTCCGATGGTGACGCCCAGGTAATACGCATAATGGAAGAACGCCGGACCCGTCTCCAAGTCGAGGGCGAAGTAGGCGACGGCTGTTCCAAAGGCCAGGAGCAGCCCAACGACCAGTGTGGCGCTCATCAGTCCCAAGGTTTCGAAGCCGGCCAGTGGCGGGAGCCACGTCAGGGCGGCCCAAGTCGCCGCGTAGAAGAGGGAAACGATGCTGACTCGGATCCAGAGCTCTTTGCCTCGATAAGGATCGAGTTCATCATCCCGCAGGAAGGCGTATCCGGTCCGGGCAACGGGGAAGGCTACCAGGACCGAGCCGATCGCCAAGGCCCACAAGGGTTGGCCTTGTTCGGGATCCCGGAGCCACAAGGCGCCTCCGACGATGACGATGAAGACGGCCGCAATGAGCGCCCACGTTTTTCCTCGCACTTTGGTTTCGCGGCGCTGGATCGGCTTGAGCACCGCCTGGCCCGACTTGGTCTTCGGACCGAAGGATTCGGGGGCGTGGACGACGACCTGTTCTTCGAGCTTCGGGACGCGGATCTTGTGTTTGCACTTGGGGCAGGGCCCTTCCTGGCCGGCGAATTTGTCGCTCACTTTGAACCGCGTGTGACAGCCCGGACAGGTGACGTCAATCGGCATAATCGGCTGCTCCATGAAAACTGCACTATCCGGCCGGCGACCGCCGACCGACTCGAAGGTACGCGCGAATTGTAGGGTCCCTGGAGGCTCGAAGAAATCGGGGGGAGTCGCCATCGAGGTGCCGCCGGCGGTAGGCGGGGCGAGCTAGAGTTGGACGAGCAGAGTGATCAGATTCTGACTCGTTCTCCATTGACCACTCTCACCGTTTGCCATGACACTCCACTTTCTGTGTCCTCAGGGTCATCATCTCAAGGCACCGCCCGAACGGGCGGGACAGCCCGCGGCCTGCCCTCGGTGTCAGGTGCGGTTCCTCATTCCCGACCGGCGTCGTTCCGAGTCCGGAGGTGGCAATCACCTGTCGGAGGAACCTCTTACAGCCGTACGCTTGCCCGGAGAACAAAACGGCACGGAGGCCACCGTCGAAGAAGCGTCTGACGTCTCGGCGAGTCCCCCTCGCCATTCCTGGGCCGGGATCGTGGCGGGGCTCGTGAGTACCGCTCGCCGGTCTCGAGGGCGCGTGTCGTTGGAACTGGAGGATGGCACCTGCTATACCGTCTGGGACATCTTGCTGCCCCGTTCGGTCGGACCGGTCGCCGTCCTGGTTGTTGACGCCGGGGAGCGACACGACGTGGTCGCGGTCGAATGGCGGAAGATCGCCCGATGCCGACTCGAGGGCTGGACAGCCGTCAACGAAGTGCGGCCGCTGGGGGGCCCACGGCGCGAGTGAGGTTGTCCTTGCCTAGCCTCCCTCGAGCAAATCGCCTTCGGTGACCATGGTGAATCCCTTCTCACCGAGCGTCTCTTGGGCCATTTCGATATTGTCGACCATGAGGGCTACGGCGGGGCGACCGTGAGGCCGGACGATCAAGGGATAGGCTTGCACGATGTTGACTTCCGCCTGCAGCAGCGCCGTGCAAACACGCAATAGCGGCTGAGGACCCTCGGGGAGTTCAATGCCGATCAAGTCCGTCTCGATCATGGCCAACCCGGCGCGCTCGAGGATTTCGCGCCCCTGTTCGGGATGACTGAGCAGGAACCGCACGAACGCGCATTCGGTCGCGTCGCTGATCGAGAACGCGACGATTCGGACCTTGCTGCCTTCGAAGCGTCGGACGACCTCAAGCAACTGGCCAACACGGTTTTCGAGGAAGACGGTGAACTGCCGAATCGTCGGGTAGTTCCGCCCTCGCATGGTCGCAAAATCCGTCCCGGATCCTTCGCCGACGCTCATGGATGAGTCTCCGTCCAACTGGCCAACGGGAAGACTGCCTCCCCGTCTTCTTCCCTACGTATCATCGCCTACCGCTGAACCTACACTATATGCGAGTCAGCGCACGTCGGTCAACGCGCGCGTCGAGGGCGATCCACAAAGCCAGTGCATTCACTACAAGCCTCCCATGCGGCCTTAACGACGAGTAGGTGAACCATGCCACACCGCAACTGGTGATTGTCTTCGATTGCGCCCTTCCTTGCGACGTAAACTAGTGCAGCGTTCTGGTATTCCAAGTTCCTCGTGCCGGCAGCTCGCCGTGGCCCCGCTTCCACGGACGCGACGGACCTGCCCGCCGTTTGCTCGAGAATCACCTGCCATGGCCGCCAAATCGCCTCGACTCATTCGCCCGACGCGGTCGATGCGTCCCATCCTGGAACGCGTTTTCGATGGGTGCATGATCGCCCTCGCGCTCACCGTGCCATATGCTTGGCACTCACCTCCCGCAACAGAATGGACGCTCATCGGATTCACGTGGGCACTCTACCTGGTCGTCGGCGAACTCCTAGGGCTCTATCGCGACTGGCGAGGCGCCTCCCGCGACCGAAGCTGGAGCCGGGCGACGATGGCCTGGGCAGTCGTTGCATTGGCCTTTCTCGTCTTGTCGACCGCCTCCCCGTTGTTTTCGCAATTCCTTGCGGGATCGCCGTCCTGGACATGGTTTGGGGTCGTCCCGCCGCTTGCGCTTGCCGGATACCGCATTCTGCTCAATCTGGCGCTGCGTGAACTCTATCGCCACGGCTGGCGGACACGGTCGGCCGCCATCTTCGGCGCCAACAGCCTCGGATTGCAACTCGCCGAGAGCATCGCCAGTCGTCCAGAAAGCGGCATGCGCATCGTGGGGTTCTACGACGACCGGCCGGCCGACCGGACGGAAGAGATCCCCAAAGAGCTCGGCCAGCGCCGCGGTGGCGTGGAAGAACTTTTGGAAGACACGAGAAACGGAAGAGCTCAGGTGATTTACATCACGCTGCCGATGCGTGCCGAGTCACGAATCCAACGGGACCTCCTCGATCGACTCTCGGACACGACCGCGTCTGTCTATGTCGTTCCCGACTTCTTCGTCTTCGAACTGTTGCACGGCCGGTGGACCGACGTCGGGGGTATGCCAGCCGTCAGCATTTTCGAGTCGCCCATCTACGGGGTTGACGGCCTCGTGAAGCGAGTGATCGACATCGTCGGCGCGCTCGTTGCTCTGGCGATTTTCAGTCTTCCCATGATCGCCATCGCCCTCGCCATCAAATTGACTTCGAAAGGACCCGTCTTTTTTCGACAACGGCGTTACGGGCTGGACGGCCGCGAAATCAACGTCTGGAAGTTCCGGACGATGACGGTGTGCGAAGACGGTGATCAGGTTAGACAGGCGACGAAAAATGACAGTCGTGTGACACCGCTAGGGCGTATCCTCCGCCGCACGTCTCTGGACGAACTGCCGCAACTGTTCAATGTCCTCTGGGGCGACATGTCCCTCGTCGGTCCGCGCCCTCACGCCAACGCCCACAACGAAGAATACCGAAAGCTGATCTTGGGCTACATGCTTCGCCACAAGGTGAAACCTGGCATCACCGGATTGGCTCAGGTGAACGGCTTTCGAGGCGAAACGGACACGCTGGAGAAGATGGAGCAGCGACTGAAATACGACCGCGAGTATATCCGCTCCTGGTCGATCTGGCTCGATATCAAGATCCTCTTCAAAACGCTCTGGATCGTGTGGGGCCAACCGAATGCGTATTGACGGGTGTGTCGAGCCAACGGATCACGGATGTCAGCGCGACAAGTCGAGCCACCCGTAGAGCGTGCGGCCGTTCCGCAAGATGAAGAATTTGACCCGTGGCCTTCCGCGCACTTCGTCGCTGTTGAGAACGAACTCGAGGTTGTCCAGCGTCGCCGTTTCCCACTGGTGCATCCCGACCAGAATGTCGCCACGTCGAACCCCTTCCCGATCTGCCGGACTTCCAGGACGGACTCGCAAGACGCGGAGGCCCCCGTTGTAGGTTCCCTGCATTTGGCGAATCACGCGGCGCGAAACCGGTTCAACCTGAATCCCCAAATCCCGCCAGGCCGAATCGACGGCGGGCAGCGAAGATCGCTTGGAACCTTGCAGGACCAGGCTCAATACCCTCCGCGTCCCGTCCCGTTCGATCTCCAGTTCCACCTCTTCGTCGGCGCGACGGCCCAAGAGCGCTAGTTCGAAATCGAGTTTGCGATGAATCTCTCGGTCCCCAACGCGACGCACGATGTCTCCCCGCTCCAGTCCTGCTGCCTCGCCTGCACTTCCCTCGCGAGTTCCCAGCACCTCGACATGCATCGCCCCGCCCTGTTCCACCGTCTTGAGGAGGACGCCGTGAGAGAGATGAGAAATACGCTCGACCGATAAGAGCCTCGAGGCGACGTTCATGGCGTCATTAACAGGAATGGCAAAGCCGATTCCTTGAGCTCCCACGCGAACCGCCACGTTCAGTCCGATCATTTCGCCGTCGATGTTCAGAAGTGGTCCGCCCGAGTTGCCCGGGTTGATGCTGGCGTCGGTCTGAATCAAGTCGGGGTAGTGCTGTGTCTCGCTGATCTGGACGGGACGATGCAACGCACTGATGATGCCGCTCGTCACCGTGTGTTCATAGCCATAGGCGTTCCCCACAGCGATGACGGTTTCCCCCGGCATGAGATCCGTCGAAGTGCCGATCGGGATGACCGGCAATGGCTTGGGAACGTCGATGCGAATCACCGCCAGGTCGGTCTTCTTGTCGCGAGCTACCAGTCGGCCGATGTACGTTTCGTGGTTGGCCAAAGTGACCTCAATCCGCTCAACGCCATCGATCACATGGTGGTTCGTGAGAATATAGCCCCGAGGATCAATGATCACCCCGGTTCCCATTCCCTTGACTTGACGCCCGGCCTGTGTTCCGACTAGAGAAGTCGGACTCTGGACTCGCTTGCGCCCCTGAATGTTGACGACCGCAGGGCGAGCACGTGCCACGGCTCGGACAATGGGAGTGTGGCGGTTGGATCCTGAAGCTGGCGAGAGCCCGCTCGCCACCACACCAACGGTCAGCGCCGCTGTCAGCCACCAGCGGCGCGTCCTTCCATTGCCGGCATGTTCATTCATGTGTAGCTCGCCAAAGAACGTGGATGCGGTATGAGCCAGGGACTGCTCCAGGGGATACCATCGACGTTTGCCCCAGAGACTCTTCGCCCGCCCGAAACAGGGCCGTACAGTATGGCCTCGTTATCCAAATCGGAAACTTTATGCACATTACCTCGCTTTCCCTGCTTTCATGAGCCAGAGGAAATAGGTCAAGCTTGCCGGTGCTGCAGCCGACAACAGAGATAACGAAGAGTCGGATCGTAACGAAAAAGGCGCACCGCAAATCACAGAGTGCGCCACAAGGCAACGGACGAAGGTGCATCGGACCGTGGGCAAACATCCATGCTTTCTGGGAACTGCCTTGACGCTGGTCGGTCTCCTGACCGGATGCCAATCCGTGGCCATTGTGCCCTCGTACCGACTCCCCCCACCCCACCCCACGTTGGCGGTGACCTCGAGTGAAGTCTCGGATTCTGGCCAGCCCGAGTCGGTCGCACCGCCACCGCCCCCCACACCTTCATCGCCGAACGACAGACTCGAGCCGCCCAGCCAAAGTCGCACGCCGATCGAACTCGTACCCATGGCGGACGAAGCCTGTGGAGTGCCGGGTGAAGCGGTCAGCCTGTGCGGGCCCTCGCCACACTTTGGAATTCCCATTGTCCTGCCGGCATTACCGTGGCATCCGAGGTTGCCTCGCATCCCCCTGCCCGGCGACAACATCGACGAGGCCCCTTGGCCGCGGTTCCACCCCGTCCCGACGCGACCGGTTTTCGAACCCCCGCCGGAAGAAATCGCAGGTCAACCTCCTGTGCCCGTGGAATCCCTCCCTCCCAAACAGCTCCCGTCCGGCCAGGGCATGCAGCCACTGGTCACACCACCGCCTCTCGTGCCAATCCCCCCGGTGCTGAAACGTCCATCTTCTCAAGATGAGACGTCGCTCTGATCTGGCGGCCACTTCGAGTCGGATCTAGCCGCCGTCCAACCAAGCGGAAGCCGCTTTGGATTGAATGTCGCCATGGGGGCGGCTAAGCTGAAAGAGGGCTTCATTCACGCACGTCGCCCCGGATTCCAATCCCGCCTTTCACCTTCCAGCCCCCTATCCACCCTATGCGTGCTCTCCATCGAACCCTGATCCGGCTCCTCGTCTGTCTCCTACCGATATTGCTCCTCGCCCCGACATGGGCCACGGCAGGCGATTGGCAAGAGATCGCCATTCCCGAGGCTTGGAAACGCGGACCCGGAGGCGGTCGATATGCTCAAGGCACTTTCGCCCACTGGTACCGTTGCGGCGTGCGGATTCCTTCTACCTGGAAAGGTCGCACGTGCACCCTTTTTGTCGAAGGCGTCGATGATGCTCGGGAAGTCTATGTCAACGGCCGCAAGATCGGAGCCCTCGGCTCTTTCCCGCCTCACTATCGATCGGGCCTGGGGCACTCGCAGCGTTTTCCCATTCCTTCCGACCTGTTGCGAGTCGGCGATGTCAACATCGTGGCACTCCGCGTGCTCCACCGTGACGGACGACTGGGCTTCAACGTAGCACCACCGGTTCTCTTCGCTCCACCCGAGGCGATGCGGCTCGAGGGGACATGGCAGTTTCGCTCAGGCGACGACGTCCGTTGGGCCAACCTCGACCACTTGCCGTCGAAAGTCGTGTTCGACAAGACCATGAGTTCCGACGAAGCCGAGCGGACTCTCCGCAAGCTCAATGACGAAGGGCCGCTTTCTCCGGAAGTCTCCCTGACGCATTTTCGTCACCCGGATGACCTGGCCATCCAGGTTTGCCTTTCCGACCCTCAGATCGCTCAACCGCTATCGATACGCTTCGACACGCGAGGCCGTCTGTGGTTGATGGAATACCGACAGTATCCCGAACCTGCCGGACTAAAGCCGGTCAGTCGCGACAAGCATCTTCGGACGGTCTACGACAAGACGCCGCTTCCTCCCCCCAAGGGGACGCCGGGGCAAGACCGCATCACCATTCATGAAGACACTGACGGGGACGGCGTCTACGACCGGCATTCCACGTTCCTCAGCGGTCTGAACATCGCCACATCGTTCGCCATCGGTCGTGGCGGCGTGTGGGTGCTCAATCCGCCCTACCTTCTCTTCTACCCTGACCGCGACGGCGACGACCGTCCCGACGGCCCGCCCGAAGTGCACCTTGAAGGCTTCGGCCTCGAGGACACGCACTCGGTCGTCAACAGCCTCACGTGGGGACCCGATGGGTGGCTCTATGCCGCGCAAGGCAGCACGGTTAGTGGCGAAGTGCGCCGTCCGGGAAGTCACGCCCCTCCTGTCCGCTCAATGGGACAATTGATTTGGCGTTACCACCCCGAACGACACGTGTACGAGATCTTCGCCGAAGGAGGCGGCAACGCGTTCGGGGTCGAGTTCGATGCCAAAGGCCGCGTATTTTCCGGCTATAACGGAGGCAACACGCGAGGCTTTCATTACATCCAGGGAGGGTATTTCCAAAAAGGGTTTTCCAAACACGGGTCGCTCTCAAATCCCTATGCCTTCGGTTATTTCGGGTACATGCCCCATCCCAAAGTGCCTCGATTCACGCATGCATTCATCGTCTATCAAGGTGTCAGCCTGCCCGACCGCTACCAAGACAAACTCTTTGCCGTGGCACCGCTGCAAAGTCACGTGGTGATCAGCGAACGCATCCCGACCGGGAGTACATTTCGCACCAAAGACATCGGGTTTGCGTTCGAGAGCTCCGATACGTGGGTTCGGCCGGTCGGAGTCAGCGTGGGGCCGGACGGTGCCGTCTACGTCGCCGACTTTTACGAACAACGCATCGACCACGCGGCTCATTTTCAAGGCCGTGTCGACCGCACCAACGGCCGAGTCTATCGCATCACTGCCAAGTCCCTCGCTCGCCATCCGCGACTCGACCACGACCTGTCGAAACTCGAATCGCAGGAACTCGTGAAGCTCCTGGAACACCCCAACCGATGGCATCGCCGCACAGCCCAGCGCCTGCTGGCCGACCGCAAGGACGCTTCGCTGATCCCGCAACTCAAGGAAGCCTTGCCTCGAGTTCGCGGACAGTTGGCACTCGAGTACCTTTGGGCACTCCATCACTGCGGCGGACTGGACGACGCGGCCACACTGGCCGCCTGGAGTCATCCCGATCCTTATGTTCGCTTGTGGGCGGTGCGCCTTGCCGCCGACGATTACCAGGTTTCCGAACCGCTTGCCAAACGGCTCATCGAGCTTGCGTCCCGTGAACCGAACATCGAAGTCCGCAACCAACTCGCGTGCTCGGTCCGGCGTCTCCCCGCCGCCCAGGCCCTACCCATTCTCAAGCAGCTATTGACCTACGACGGCGATCTTGACGATCCGTACCAGCCTTTGACGCTTTGGTGGGCACTGGAACGCCAGGTCAGCCAGGCTCCAGACAAAGTCCTCGACCTCTTCACTGACACATCACTCTGGAGACGTCCCTTGGTTCAAAAGGCCATCCTTGGGCGGCTCATGCGCCGATTCGCCCAGGCGGGGACTCGAGCCGACCTGGTTCGAGCCGCTCGGCTGTTGGAACAGGCTCCCGATGCGGTATCGAAAAAGCTGCTCATGGCCGGCTTCGAAACGGCCATGCAAGGCCGATCCCTCAGTGGCCTGCCCCGACGTTTGGTCGATGCTATTGCGGCTGCCGGAGGTTTGTCACTCGAGTTGCGACTGCGGCGAGGAGACGCAGAGGCCATCGAAACGGCCCTCGAAAAGATCCAGTCGGCCAAGACGAAGCCCGAAGAGGCGCGTCGGATTGTTGAGGTGTTGGCCGAAACCCGCCCAGTGGCGGCTCGCAACGTATTGCTGAAATTAGCGACTGCCGACGGCACTGCCACTGAACTCCGAGTCGCCGCCATCGGAGCCCTTCAAGGCTACTCGGAGACCGACATCGGGCGGCAAATCGTCGCGGCACTGCCCCGCTTGGATCCTCCTTCTCAAGAGGCCGCATTCGCCCTTCTGGCCGCTCGCTCTGCGTGGACGATGGCCCTGTTGGATGCCGTCGATGAGAAACGGATCTCCCAGGACATAGTCCCCGACCGCTTCCTCCGTCGAGCCCTCCTCCAGCGAAATTCCCAGATTGCCGAACGCATCCGGAATCGCTGGGGAGAGCTGGAAGGAGCTACGACCGAGGAGATGTATGCTCAGATCCGCCACTACAAGGAGGTGATCTTAGCCGCCGACGGCAATCCATACGAAGGAAAGCGGCTCTTCGAACAGACATGCGGCAAATGCCATCGCCTCTTTGACGAAGGAGGCGAAATCGGTCCGGACCTGACATCGTTCCAACGGCGCGACCTCGACCGCATCCTGCTCAACGTGGTCAACCCGAGTGCCGAGATTCGCGAAGGATACGAAACCTATCTGGTCCTCACGGAAGATGGTCGTACGCTGAGTGGCTTCATCGAGGATCAAGATCGCCAGATCGTCATCCTCAAAGACGCCGAAGGCCAACGTCACGTCCTTCCTAAGGACGAGATCGAGGAAATGGTGCAGTTGAAGCGGTCGGTCATGCCCGAAAAACTCCTCGACGCTTTGAAGCCGGAACAGGTTCGCGACTTGTTCGCCTATCTTCGGGCCTCGCAGCCGCTACCCTGACGCATTGCTCACATCGTCCTTCTCGCCGGCTCACCGTGATGACCTTGGTCGCTCTCCCTTACCGAACTCCCGATCTGCCGGGCATCGGCGGTCGGATCAAAGTCGAGCCGGAAGATTTTTTCGTCGAAGAGGTCCCCGCCTATCTTCCGTCGGGCGAGGGCGAGCACCTTTTCCTATGGATCGAGAAGCGTGACATTTCCCACGAGTTTCTCTTAAGGCACCTTGCGCGAGAACTCGGCGTAGCGCCACGCGATGTGGGAAC
>WFWZ01000332.1 GCA_015490875.1 Planctomycetaceae bacterium | reverse complement strand
CGCTTGGTAGCGTTCGAGAATTTGTGTTGGACTACATTCCACGCAAGGTCTCGGCGGCTCCCTCATCGGCGCCGGAAATCATTGAGGAGCTGACAAAGTTCTGGCAGTTTCTCGGTCGCGAGTACAATCTACCTCAGGCGAAGGAGATCGTCGACTGGCTTTCGGCCGAGGGGCGAAGCGAGGAACTTGCAGAAGAACTCGCCGACGAGCGAAACTTCGGGATGGCGAAGTCGATGATGATGCTGGGGCAGGCCGCCGGTTTCGATATGACGACGCAGGAGGGGCTCAACGAGTTCCTCCTCGCCTACAACTCGCAACTGCTGGCGAATCGTCTGAACGCAACCACGCCGCCTGCTGATGCTTCGCCGCCGCGTGCTGTTTCACCTCGGCCTGCCGCGTCAAGCGGCACTGCCCGCCTGACCAACGACCGTCCTCGGCGAAACGACCCCTGCCCGTGCGGCAGCGGCAAGAAGTACAAGAAGTGCTGCGGACGGCGGTAGCGCAGATCGGAACGACCTGCAGCCTACGATTCGCCTTCCGGATGACAGCAAGCGTTCGCGCGCGACGCATCGTGACCACGGCGAACAAGCTCTACAACAAGATCCAGCGGGCAACCGTGAAAAAGATGACGATTCCAGTGACGTCAACGAAGGTCGCCACGAAGGGGCTCGAAGCGTACCCCGGATCGATCCCGAATCGTTGGAAGATGAGCGGCATCAGGGAACCGACGAGCGTTCCCCACATGCAGATGAACATGACGGACGTGCTGACAGTGATCGCTAGAAGCCATCGTTGATGGCCTTCCAGGCCAAGCCAGTCCGACGGAGTGACGGCGACTTGCAGGAAGCCGATCGCCCCCAACGACAACCCCAACACAAGCCCCATCGCCAGCTCGTGGGTAGTGACACGCCACCAGTCCCGAGGTTGAAGATGACCAAGGGCGACAGCCCGGGTGATGAGCGTCGCAGCTTGTGCCCCAGACAGTCCCCCGGTCGAAATGCACAAAGGGACGAAAAAGGAGAGCGCCAGGACCTTGTCGACGGCGTCTTTGAAATGAGCCATCGCCGCGAACGTCATCAACTCGGCGATGAACAAGAATGAAAGCCAGACAGCTCGCTTCCGCCACACGGTGGCGAACGGCGCGTCGAGGATGCTCTCATCCAGCGTGCCGACCGCCCCCATGCGCAGTGCGTCTTCGGTGGCCTCTTCGATGACGACGTCCATCGCATCGTCGTACGTGACGATCCCAACAAGGCGGTATTTGTCATCGACGACCGGGATGGCGAGTAGGTTGTATTTGGCCAACTCCTGCGCCACGTGCTCGCGGTCATCGGTAGCTTTGACGGCTACCGGGTCGCGGTGCATGATGTCGCGAATGATGGCATCGGGCCTGGCGAGGATCAGATCGCGCAGAGAAACCACGCCGACCAACCGTCCCTCTTTGTCAACGACGTAGATGTAATAGATCGTTTCGCTGTCCGGAGCCTGCTCACGCAGACGGTGGATCGACTCGGAGACCGTAATGTCCTCCGGCAGCCACGCGTAATCGGTCGTCATCTCCGATCCGGCGGTGTCCTCTTCGTACGAGAGGAGCCGCCGGATGTCTTGACGTTCGTCCTTGGCGATGAGCGGCAAGAGTTCGTTGACGGTCTCTTCGTCCAGCTCCTGCAGCAGGTCGACCCGGTCGTCCGGCGGCATTTCCTCCAGCAGCCGCGAAATCCGATCGCGGCCACCGGCTTGCACCAGTTCGACCTGTTTGGCCATCGGGTAGTAAGTAAAAATCTCCGCCTGCCGTTCGACCGGCGCATGCTCCAACAATCGCCACGTCTCCTGGGGATCGAGCCCCTCGGAGAATTCGGCGATCGTCGCCGGGTGGAGTTCCTCCAACACCGACTTGAGCGACTCATGGTCGCCCTCAGCCAACATCTCGCGAAGTTCGGGGAGGGCGATCGGGTTGTAACTTGGGAGATTCATGGCAGGCCGTCAGCGGGAAGGGGAAAGCGGGAAACTCGAGGAGCACGACCTCGAGGAAGCATACAAGAGACGCGCCGGCAGGGCGCGCAGTCGAACAGCACTCCCCAGTGTGATCGGCACGGCCGGTTGGGGCAAGGCGTGTGGAACAAATCGGCGAACGAACTTTACGTTCGGACGACTACCGGTGACCGGCCGCCTCTTCGCGACGGCGGCGCACATAGTCCCGAATGATTTGGCCCTCCTTCTTCGGCCATGTCCACTCGGGCCACGTCGGCGCCGCGTCTCGTACCTCCTGATACCGTTGCTCCAGATCGCGCCGCAGAGGTCCGACTTGACTGGCATCGCTCTCCCAACGGTCCTTGGTTTCGCCGATGTCCGCCAGCAAGTCGTACAGCTCGAAGCGATCGAGTTCCGCTTCCCGAAAGGCCCTCTGGTCCGACTCGCTGATGTTGGCGTTGATCCGAAGGTTGGGGCCGGTCAACGTCGCCAACAATTTCCAACGCCCCCGTCGAACGGCCACCTTGGGAAGACTTGAGGCGTAGTTGAGGTGCCAATAGAGCGGCTTGGGGCGAGTAAACGAACGTTCGAAAAAGAGCGGGCTGACATCGGTACCGTCCAGGACTCGGTCCTCGGGAATCGGAACACCGGTAACAGCACAGATCGTCGGGAGCCAGTCAACACCACCGACAGGCACGTCGCTGACGCGCCCCGGTCGAATTCGCCCCGGCCAACGCACGATCCCAGGCACTCGGATCCCGCCCTCGTACATCGAGAGCTTCTTGTCACGCAACGGACCTGCCGAACCATGCGGGTGAGCTCGCGTGATGGCCGGACCATTGTCGCTGGTGAAGATCACAAGGGTATTGTCGGCCAGTCCGTCCTTCTCGAGCATCTCGAGGAGACGACCGAAATGAAAGTCCATCTGCGTGATGTTGCCATGGTGGGCCGCCAGCGACGAAGTCGACGGGTCGTAGGGACTCCGCTTGCCCGTGTCGGGATAAAGGCGGCTGAACCGCGGGTCCGTTTCAATCGGCTCGTGCGGTTCGTGATAACAGACGAACATGAAGAACGGCCGGTCCTTCGGTCGGACCTCGCGCAGCCAGCGAATCGCTTCGTCCGTCACCAGGCCCGAAGCGTAGCCCTCCAGACGTCCCAGCGCCTTGCCATTGCGAACGAAACTGATGGGGTTCCGGTGCGACGGGATAGCGTTGTTCTGTGTTGAGAACCAATAGTCGAAGCCGTGATCGGAAGGCTGGGGTTGATCGGGATCGGTCAAGTCCCCATTGAGGTGCCACTTGCCGACGTGGCAGGTCGCGTAGCCGGCCCGCTTCAACAGCGTCGCGATCGTGATCTCCGACCGCTTCAAATGCATGGGCGAACCCAACGGGATCCAGTTGTAGACGCCCAGACGGTGAGGCGTCCGACCGGTCATCAGCCCGGCGCGCGACGGCGAACAAACAGGGGCGGCCGAGTAGCAGGCGGTCAACCGCAATCCTTGAGCCGCCAAGCGGTCGACGTTGGGCGAGCGGATCGTTGGATGGCCATAACAGGCCAGGTCTCCATAGCCCAGGTCATCGCACAAGACGAGCAGCACGTTGGGGCGAGCCTTCTGTGACTCCTGCCCCTGCGGAGCCGCCACTACTCTACCCGCGACCCACGAGCCGACCATCCATACGATCATCCAGGAACCGACGCATCGCACTTTGAGGCTCCTTCTGCAAAGCAAATGTTGCCTGTGTTAGCTGAGCAAGACCCTTTCCCGTGCAGCCCGAGTATAGCAGGTTCTCGCGGAGGGTGCCTCTCGCAAAGACGCAAAGGGGGTTCTCTCGCGGAGTCGCTAAGAACGCGGAGGGGGAACCATTGAAGAACGTGGTGGGATGATACATGAACCTCCACGTCCTCCAACTCAGAATCTTAGCGCACTCAGCCGCGAAGCGGCGTCATGAAATAGCTGTGGGCGTCAGCCCACAGGGATAAGGAAACCTCGCGCAAAGACGCAAAGACGCAAAGGGGGGCTCTCGCAGAGACGCAAAGAACGCGGAGGGGAAACCGTTGAAGAACGTGGTGGAATGATACACGAACCTCCACGTCCTCCAGTCCCAAATCTCTGCGCGCTTAGCCGCGAAGCGGCGCCAGGAAATAGCTGTGGGCGTCAGCCCACAGGGATAAGGAAACCTCGCGCAAAGACGCAGAGACGCAAAGGGGGTTGTCTCGCGGAGACGCAAAGAACGCGGAGGGGGAACCATTGAAGAACGTGGTGGGATGATACATGAACCTCCACGTCCTCCAACTCAGAATCTTAGCGCACTCAGCCGCGAAGCGGTGTCATGAAATAGCTGTGGGCGTCAGCCCACAGGGATGAGGAAACCTTTTCCTAACTACAAATCATTCCTCAGCGATCTCCGCGTCTCAGCGAGAGACAACCCGCGTCTTTGCGAGAGACAAACTCCACGTCTCCTCCTTTCGAAGACCCAATACTTTCCCGTACGATAGCAGTCGTCTTCCTTCCGCGGGGGTTTTCGTTGTGCCCGATAAATCCTCACCATCGTCCTTGGAAGCGCGGTTGCTCGATTGGCTGGCCACGCGGTTCGGTTCCGACCGGCGCCTGCGCCTTCCCATCGGAGATGATGCCGCATGGCTCGACCTCGCGCCCGAGGCATCGTGCGTGCTTGCCACCGACATGCTGATGGCAGGTGTCCATTTCGAGCCCCCGCCGGCATCTCCGTGGGAACGCATCGGCCAAAAGGCACTCGGAGTGAACTTGAGCGACTTGGCCGCCATGGCAGCTCGGCCCGTCGCGGCTCTCGTTTCCCTCGCCCTTCCCCGAGGGACTTCCGAAGCCGACGTGCGCCGGCTCTATGATGGCGTGGTGTCGCTGGCCGACCGGTTTGGCATGGTGATCGCCGGAGGCGACACAAACGTCTACGAGGGACCCTTGGTACTCAACGTCGCCGTCGTGGGAGTACCGATGGGCGAGACGGTTTGGACGCGTGGCGGCGGCCGTCCCGGCGACTGGCTTGCGGTGACCGGAGCCCTCGGCGGAAGCATCCTCGGGAAACACTGGTGTCCCGAACCTCGGCTCGAGACGGCAGCGGCACTCGTGAAGGCCGGCGTCCCCGTCTCCGCAGCGATCGACATCAGCGACGGACTGTCGCTCGATTTGGCTCGGTTGGCTCAGGCCAGCGGCTGCGGCGCCATCGTGCGTGCCGCTGACATTCCCATCGCTCCCGCCGCAGTGCAACTGGCACAGGACGGCGGGCCAACAGCTCTCGAACACGCCCTGACCGATGGAGAAGATTTTGAACTGTTGATCACCTTGCCGCCGGCAGCGTGGCAGCAGGTAGAGACACTCGAGACGCTGCCCGTACGGCTGACAGTGATCGGCGCGTTGACCGATGAGCCGGGACTCTGGTTGGAAGACCAGCGGGGCGAGTGTCACCAGTTAGAGCCTCGAGGCTATTGGCACGGCTAATCCATCGCCGGGCTCGACTCTTTCAGGCTGCGCTAAAACAGCGAATCTGCGCAAGCGGTGCGCGATGTGCACATTCTTCTCGTCTTGAGGGCTCGTGCGGTTCGATCGGTAATGAGAACGGAAGCGACTCTGCGAGCGGCTAGCGTTGGTGTCGCACTAGGGAGAACGTGCGCTTGCAGCAGAACGGAGAGGAAATAGTGAAACAAATGATGAAGCGAGGATGGGCAATCGGCCTGCTTTCGTTGGGCCTGGTAAGCGGAGCTTGGTGCGAGACGGGATTAGCGCAAGAGCCGCCGGCGGGAGTGACCGTCCGCGTGGGCGATCAGGAGCGACCGTCGATAACCGGACGCTTCGTCGTACAACCTCCCGAGGAAGAGCCGACCCTTCCTCCGGTGATCGTCGAGCCTCCGGAGGAGTCTCCAGCCACAACGACTCCAGTCGAGAGTGACGCGCCGGTGTATCCCGGCTTCCCGAGTCTCAGTGAACAGCTTTTCGGTTCAACTGGCGGAGGATTTGGACAGTCGACGGGTATCCTTCGCAGCAGTGCTCGTTCGCTCTTCGAAACCCCAACGGCTGCGACGATCACGCGGCGTGAGGAGATCTTGGAAAAACAGGCGCCCAACATGTTCTATGCATTGCAGAACGAAGTGGGCGTGTTGATGCAGAGTACGGCGGCGGGGCAAGCCTCTCCGTTCATTCGCGGTCTGACGGGTCAGCAGGTGCTCATTCTCATCGACGGCGTGCGCCTGAACAACTCGATCTTCCGATTCGGCCCCAACCAGTACTTCAACACGATCGATCCGGGAATGGTGGAGCAGATCGAGGTCTTGCGAGGACAAGGCTCGGTGCTGTGGGGTTCCGACGCGATCGGGGGTGCCATCAACATCGTGACTCGCAGTCCCGACGTCCACTGGGGCCGGTACCACGGCAATTACAGCGGCACTGACTTCACCCAGTACTTCAACACGGCGGACATCTCGCCTTATTCGCGGATCAACGTTGAAGGCTGGGTCGGCAACATGGGCGCGCTGGCCGGCGGAAGTTTTCTCAATGTGCGCGACCTGGATACCGGCTACAGCGGCTTCTCGAGGCAGCCGGGAACCAACTACCAGCAGTGGGCCGGCGATATCAAGTTCCACTACCTCATCTCTGAACGGGAAATGCTGACCGTTGCCATGCAACACTTCCAGCAGGACGACCTGCCTCGGAGCGACCGCTATCCCGGCTACCCCGGTGACCTCGACAACAGCAACACACTTGCCAAGGCTCGGTTTTTCGATCCACAGCAGCGCGATCTGGTTTATGTTCGATACCAGGCCCTCGACGTCTTCGGGTTCGATTCGGTTATGGCCACCGCGTCCTACCATCGCCAGCGGGAGAACCAGAAACGAGGTGTTCCCGAAACGCGGTTCCAGGAGACCGATGTTGAGACCGTGGGCTTCAACGTGGTCGCCGTGAAGGATCTGGACGTCTATGGAAAAGCCACGATCGGCGCCGACTGGTACTATGACGATGTCGACTCGCGGTTCGGCGGTACCGCGAGCGGCCCCATCATCCCGGATGACGCGTGGTACGAGCGCGTTGGGGCCTTCTTGAACTGGGATGTGACGCTGACCGAAAAGCTCGACACTGTCGCCGGTGTTCGCTATGAAATGGCCGACCTGGCCGGGACACCTGTGGTCGACGGAAATCCGATCTACATTTCCCCTAGTTACCACGACTGGGTCGGACAGGTCGGGATGGTCTACCACGTGAACTCGTATGTGAACCTCGTCGGCTCGATTTCCGAAGGTTTCCGTGCACCCAATCTGGACGAATTGATGGCGAATAACCCCAACGTTCTCCAGCAAGGTCAGGACTTGCCCAGCTTGGGGCTGGTCCCCGAGCGGTCGATCAACTACGAAGTCGGCATCAAAACGAACTTCCCCCGCCTGCGCACGCAGACGTTCGTCTTTTGGATGGACTTGCAGAACAACATCGTGCCCATCTCCGCCGGTGCGAATCAGTTCAAGCGAGCCAACCAGGACTCGTACATCCAGGGCGTCGAGTTCAGCGGCGAGTGGCTGTTGGAGCGAGGCTGGAGTCTCTACGGGAACTTCTGGTACACCTACGGACGCAATCGTGTCACGGATGCTCCCCTCAGCCGCATCCCGCCGATGCAGGGCATCGCCGGACTCCGATGGCGTGATCCCGAGCGTCATGCGTACTTCGCCTTCTATGCGTGGCTGTCCGATCGCCAGGATCGGCTCGATCCGGTCCGGGATCTGAGTGACGAGCGGATTCCGCCCGGAGGAACGCCCGGCTTCGCCACGCTGAACGTCCGGATGGGCCGTGCCTACGGCGATCACAACCAGCATCGCCTGAGTCTGAGTGTCGAAAACCTGCTGGATCAGCCCTATCTTGTCCACGGTTCGGGCGTGTACGGCAGCGGGATCACCGGACGCTTCGGCTACCAGTTTGTATACTGATCCTCGTCGAGCTCCTTCCTGGACGGCGGAGGATCACCATGGCAGCACTCCGAAACACCCACGGCGACGCCGGCGCGCTTCCCTCCTGGGCAGCCTTGGGAATCGTGCTGGTCGCCGTCGGAGTTGCCAACATCGCCGCCATGGTGGCGTTGGTGGTCGCCTATCCGATCTGGGCGATCCCACAAGAAATGGGGCCTGTTCCGACACCCGGCGGGCTTGAGGAATTCGTCGAAGATTTACAAGGTTCGGCACTCGGCTCGGCGATCCTTATCCTGCCACAGCAGATCATTTTCTTCGGCGTGGCAGCGCTCGGGGCCCTTCTCTACCGCGGCCAGGTGCGAAAGCGCTACCGGCTCAAGACGCCTCGAGGTCAACCCTGGCAGTGGATTTGTGCCATCCTCGCCACGCTCGGGCCGGCCATGCTCCTGAGTTTCGCTGTGGATGCACTGCGAGAGGAGCCTCTCGACGTGGCGCTCCGGTTCCAATTATGGTTCCAACGTCAGCAAGGTTGGAATCTGATCGGCCTAGTCATCTTGATTGCAGGAATCCCTGCGCTCTGCGAGGAGTTACTCTTTCGAGGATTCTTGCTGAGCCAACTCGAACGACGTTGGCCCACCTGGCTGGCAGTCCTCGTCACGGCCGCCGCGTTCGCCGCCGCACACCTCGATCCATGGCACATCCTGCTGGTCATCCCGTTGGGACTCTGGACTTGCCTCGTCACGCGCGCTTTCGACTCGATCTACGTCGCCATTGCCGCTCACCTATACAACAACGTGGCCGCCGTTTTGCTGGTAGTTTCGGGGCATGATTCCGAATCGTTGACCGACCCCGTGACCGCCGTGCTGTTCGCGGGTTCGATGGCGGCGTTCGTTGTCTCGCTGCCGGTCATCCGAGCCGGCCTGCGAGATCGACGATGGCAGCGCGCAGAGACCGCTCCCGAGGAGGCGGTCTTCGTCGCGATCGCCGTCGGTCAACAGACGCTGCCGCAGAACGACCAGGAGGAGCAACGCGGGGCGGTCGATTCCGGCCCGTCTGAGCCTACTTAGCTCCGACGAGCTGCTTGTCGTTCTTTTTTCGAGCCGCGATGATTTCTTCCTGAATCGACGGCGGGACGCGACGGTAACACGCCGGTTCCATCGAAAAGGTCCCCTGCCCTTGCGTCATGCTGCGCAGATCGGTCGCGTACCCGAACGTCTCAGCCAACGGCACTTCGGCGACCAGCACGGCAGTCCCCTCGCGCATGTCGGTCGACACGATGATGCCCCGCCGACTGGTCAGATCGCCGGTCACCGATCCCTGGAACGGCTCGGGACACTCGACTTCGAGCCGCATGATCGGCTCGAGCAACACCGGGCGTGTCTTGGGGAAGTACTCGCGGAAGCATCCCTGAGCGCAGATCTGGAACGCGCGGTCGCTACTGTCCACCTCGTGGTAGCTCCCGTCTTCCACCACGATCTTGCAACGTACGACCGGGAACTCGGCGACGGGACCTTTCGCCAAAGCCTGACGAAAGCCCTTTTCTACGGACGGGATGTAGTTCTTCGGAATCCGGCCACCCACAATCGTCTCCTCGAAGAGGAAATCCTCGTCCGTATCTTCGGGAAGCGGCTCGATGACACCGATGACATGCGCGTACTGGCCCGAACCACCGGTCTGCTTCTTATGTTTGAAGTCGAACCGCACCGGCTGCGTCGGCGCCTCACGGTAGGACACCTTCGGCGCCCCCACCTCGACGTCCACTTTGTACTCGCGTCGAATCCGCTCGATGTAGACTTCCAGATGGAGTTCCCCCATCCCGGCGATGAGCAACTCGCCGGTCTCCTCGTCATTGCGGACGCGGAACGTGGGATCTTCCTTACGGAAGCGCGCGAGGGCTTTACTGAGTTTGTCCCCATCGCTCCGGCTGGCCGGGGCGACGGCAATCTCAATGACGGGCTCAGGCACGAACATGCTCTCGAGCGTCCCGTAGCGAGGCATGGCCGCGTAGGTATCACCACTGGCCGAATCGATCCCCATGATGGCGACGATATCTCCGGCCACCGCTTCGTCGATCTCTTCCCGTTTGTCCGCGTGCATCCGCAAGACGCGGCTGAAACGCTCCTTGCGTCCTGTACGTTGGTTGATATAGGTCTGACCCTTTTGAGCCTTGCCTTGGTACAGACGCATGTAGGTAAGCTGCCCGAAGGGCTCGTCGACGATCTTGAACGCCATGCCGACCATCGGGAGATCGGGGTCGGGCTTGAGCGGAAGGGTTTCGTCTCCGTCGAACGTATGCAGGCCGATCTCGCGTTGCAGCGGCGAAGGCAGAAATCGCGTGACCGCGTCGAGCAACGGCTGGACGCCCTTGTTGCGATAGGCCGAGCCGAGAAGCACGGGAGTGACCTCTTGTTGGCAGCAGGCCCGCCGCATCACGTCGTAGATGAGTGTCTCGCTGACTTCCTCTTCGGCCAACAGAGCTTCCATGAGCTCGTCGCTATACATGGCCAACTGTTCGAGCATCTCGCTGCGTGCCTCTTCGGCCGCCTCTTGAAGCGACTCGGGAATCGGCTCGGAACGCACCGTCTCCCCGTTGGCGCCATCGAAATAAAGAGCCTGCATCGTCACCAGGTCGATCACCCCTTCAAAGTTTTCACCCGCACCCATCGGCAACTGCATCAGCACGGCCTCGCAGTGCAGCTTCTCACGCAGCTCGCGGCAAACACGCTCCGCGTCCGCCCCCGTCCGGTCCATCTTGTTGATGAAGGCGATGCGAGGCACATGGTAGCGTTTCATCTGACGGTCGACCGTCACCGACTGGGACTGGACGCCGCCGACGGCACACAGCACCAATACGGCTCCGTCGAGCACCCGAAGGCTGCGTTCCACTTCCACCGTGAAGTCGACGTGCCCCGGTGTGTCGATCAAGTTGATCTGGTGACCGTTCCATTCGATCGATGTGGCGGCACTGGTAATCGTGATGCCACGCTCCTTCTCGAGCTCCATATGATCCATCGTCGCGCCCGAACCATCGCCGCGAACCTCCTCGATTTTGTGGATGCGGCCGGTGTAATAGAGCATGCGCTCGGACAACGTGGTCTTGCCGGAGTCGATATGAGCGGAGATGCCGATGTTGCGAACTTGTGCGAGATTCATGGGTCGGAAAACCAGTTCGGGTTAGGGAAACAGCGCAGTCCGCGCAAGGTTCGTGATCTGTGTCGGCGAACGTCCGGCCCACCTTCACCGATTGTCGGTAGATTCCGACTGTACGGGCAGGACGGCTGGCTAGACGGGTAACGCAACGATTCCCCGCAAGCTGCACCATAACAGGGCCAGGCTGGAAACGGCCCTGTTAGCCGAGAGACGCCGCGACCACTTGCGCACCCTCCTCCCCGGCGGTGCGCGCAACCACATCTGAGCCTATCTTATCCCGAACTCGGCCGGAGAAAAGGCCAAATCGTCAAAAAGACACAAAGATGTCGAATCGGAAGCGTCAGCGAGGTGGGTCAAATCGCCAAGCCGCCACAATCTTGGCATCGACGGCCGAGAGCGATCCGGTCAGCGAGCGGCCTGGTCCTTGGGACTCTGCGCCGAATCGGACCGGGAGGCGTCTTTCAAAGGAATGGCGATCACCAACGCCGCAAAGCGATCCTTTTTCGCGCTGGAACCGAACTGCAGATGGCACCCCAAGCACCCCTTGTTCATCAGCGAAATCGCACCGGCCCGACGATACCTGTCTTTCCCCACCTCTTCGTAGCTACCCTCGCCCGAAGCAATCGCCCGAACCGCCCGCCGGTCGAACTCGGTCTTCGCCTTGTGATTGATGCTCATCTCCTTGGCATTCACGACCAACCACTTGGCTTCCACACCTGTCTGTCGAGCCATGTCGGCAAAGACGTCCTCGAGTGCCCGGGCAGGAACCGTCGCGCGGTCGTGGCGGAAATACCGGTGATGCATCACGTCGAGCGTCGAGGCGTAGACCTTGTGCAGCAGTTCGGCTCGAGCGCGTGCCGCCTCCACCGCCGCTTTCCGCTCCGGAGAAGCCGCTACTCCTTTTCCCGACTCCGCCGCGGAAGAGGCTGCCTTCGCCGCCTTTGGCGGCTCATTCGCCCGCGTCGCCGACCCCGGCGTCACTGCCCAGCCAGCTACCAACACCAGCCCTGACAACAGCCCAAACGCCACATACTGCTTCACCGACCAACGCATCTCATCGCCATCCTTTTCCCCAGCCTGTCACACGGGCCCGCCACACGACCACATTTCGGATGCCTAGGTCCACTTTAGATGAGATGGTGGGGTGGCGTCAAGTTCGAGCGGTCACTGGTTTGGCCGAGTTTCGAGGAACCGGTCGTCGAGCGAGGCGAGCTTTTCGGTGAGACCTCGAGCCAGATTGCGAAAGATGGTGGCTCCCACATCGGGCCGCCGCCGAGCGAGTTGCAACAGGTCGTCATGGTCGATGACCGCGGCTTCTACCGCCGTGCGAGCTCGAGCTGCCGCCGAATGCGGAGTCGCTCGCAGCAGCGACATCTCGCCCAGGCACTCGCCGGGCCGCACGAGGATGCTTGGGCTGCCCGCCTCCGATGGCATCACTTCTACTTCCCCTGACAGCAATATGTAGATCCGATCCGACGGCTGACCGGTCTCGTAGATCAGCGTCTCCGACTCGAACGATTCCAGCCGGCAAATCGATGCCAATTGGCGCTGCTGATCTTCGGTCAGGTCGCGAAAGAGGGGAATCGCGGGGATCGCGTCGGCGACGCGAGGCAACACTTCTCGGGCTTGGAAACTGCGGATCACGGTTTCCGCGATGGCTCGCCCCCTTTCGAACAACTGAGGTTTACCCAATTCCAGCGGCAGGAAGAGACGCACCATCTTGATCGCGTCGAGCCGTTCGACGTCGTGGAACACCATGGCCGGAATGTAGGCGACGGGAAGAAACTCCAGTTCGATGAGCGTCCGCTGCAACCGCGGACTGTAGGCACTCACGTCGACCTCGATCAATGCCGCATCGAGTTGCTCGCGGCAACGGCAAATCAACTGGCAGAAGAGAAAAAAAACAGGCCGTTCGTCCGAGGCCACGACTTCGAAGACTCGCACTGCCCGTTCATGCGGGTCGATGAGATACCCGAGCCCGCCCACGATCCGTCCCTCCTCGCGAGCAATCAAATAATTCGACCGACTCGCCTCCAGTAGGAACAGTCCGTAGTGAAGGCGAATGGGGCCGAAGACTTCCCGGTTCTTGACGCGTCCCCGTTCGATCCGAAGCAACTCGGTGTATCCGTCGGCCGTCAACTCCTCCAACTCGAACCGATCGACATGTTCGTAGGGAGCCACATCATCTTCGATGATCGTATCGTCCCCCAAACCACAATCGCCGAGGACTTGGTGGGCCAGAGGATGTACTTCCGAAATGATCCGAGGATGGTTACGGCGCAGCTTCAGGGCGTTACCGAAATGGCGACCGTATAGCGCAATGCTTTCGCGGTGGTCGAACTTGAGTTTCAACGGGATGAAACCGAGCGGGACGAAGCCATGCGCTGCCGAGATGCGTTGGGAAAAAGTGTGCGCACTTCGGTTCTCGACCAGGCCGAGATGCAGGCGTTTTTCGACGCGGCGAACCCGCTCGGCCATGAGCCGCTTGCCCACACCTTGGCCTCGAGCTTTCGGGTGGACTGCCAAACGCCCGAATTCCCCGACCAGGTCGGCGTAGGCGCCGACTTGCACGATGATCGACGCTGTCCCGACGACGTCACCGGTATCCGAATCCTCCGCCACCAGCAGGATCGTGTCGTCGCCGTAGATCATCCGCTTGAGGTGCTGGGCGTCATAAAACTCCGGATAGGAGTAGTGTTCGCCATAGGAGGCGCGAAAGATCTCGCGGATCCCGGCGATATCTGCTTCGGTCGCTTCCCGTATCTCGATCACGCTTCGCTCCCTTCCCCCTTCGACGCCCAAGTCTCCATGGCCGATAAGGCGACCTGATGAAAGAACGCCGCGCCGACAGCCAACACGCGTTCGTCAAAATCAAAGCGACTCGAATGGGCCGGAAAGGCGGTCTCGCCTGGCCGCGTCGACCCGAACCGGACATAGCAGCCCGGAACATGTTCCAGGTAATGCGCGAAGTCCTCGCCTCCCATATTGGCCGAGGTCATTTCGAGCACGCAGGAGGCTCCGACGGTGCGCTCGGCCGCGAGCCTTGCGATCCGCGTCGCCGGTCCTCGATTCCACAACGACGGCGATCCCTCGCGGAACTCGACCTCGACATGCGCTCCGTGCAACTGGCCGACCGACTCGGCGATCCGCCGAATCGATTTCATCAAGTGGCGACGCACGGGCTCGTCTTGAGCCCGAATGGTGCCCTCGAGTTTCGCTTGGCCGGCAATCACATTGGCCGCTGTCCCGGCGTCGAACCGGCCGATCGTCACGACCGACGGATGGGCCGGATTGACTTCCCGCGAGACGATCGTCTGGATGGCCATGACCATGAGCGATCCGACGACCACGGCGTCGACGGCCTCGTGGGGTCGAGCCGCATGGCCTCCTTGCCCCGAGATCGTGATGACGAACCGGTCGCTCGAGGCATTGACGACCCCCTCGGTTACGACGATCGAACCGACCGGGAAATGACGATCGACATGACCACCGAAGATGGCGCCGACGCCCTCGAGCACCCCCGCATCCACCATGGCGGGTGCCCCTCGTCCGGTCTCTTCCCCCGGCTGAAAGATCAGCCGCGTCGGATAGCGGAGTTGCGTTTCACGAGCTAGCAGAGCAGCCGCTCCCAGCAGCATGGCGGTGTGCCCGTCATGGCCGCACGCATGCATCACGCCCGGAACTTCCGATGCAAACGGCAACCCCGTTTCCTCGAGAACCGGCAGAGCATCGAGGTCCGTTCGGAGTGCCACGACCGGCCCATCTTCTTCCCCCGGCAACTCGGCCACGATGCCCGTCTTCGCCACGCCTCGGCGGTAGGGAATGTGGTAACGGTCCAGGAAAGCAGCCACCTTCTCTGCGGTCCGTTTCTCTTGCCAGCTCAGCTCCGGGTGACGGTGCAGATCCCGCCGGATCGTTACGAGCTCGTCATATAACTCGGCGTCGATCAGCGATGTCGGTTCGCACGAGATCGTGGTTTCCATGGGTGCCTCTCCCTCGACGGCAACATACCCTTTTTCCGCCTGCCAGTTCCATTCAGTGCTGCAACTCTCGCGCCGCTTGCGACCTGACCGCGCGCCCGGCCGGGTCACCTCGAGAGGACGATGACCATGTTAGAGGGTGCTCCTGACGCACACACCTGTTGCCGGCCGTCATCTTGTGTCGCTTCGCACCCATGGGTCAAGAAAAAAACGGAAAAGAAATGCTTGACAGGAGGGAAGGGGGGGGGGGTAGAATCCGTGGAGCATGGAGG
>WFWZ01000331.1 GCA_015490875.1 Planctomycetaceae bacterium | reverse complement strand
TCAACAATCTTTCGCGACTGGAAGACCCGGAGTTCACGATCAAAGAAGCGCTCGTGATCACGCCCTATCCGGGAGCGACCGCCACGGAGGTCGAAGAGGAAGTCTCAGACAAGATCGAGCGGGCCGTCCAACAGTTGGGGCAGCTCAAGGAAGTCGAGTCCCAATCGATCCCCGGGCTTTCGACGGTTACCGTCCGCATCAAGGATCAATACGACAAGGCTTCCCTGCCACAGGTATGGGACGAGTTGCGGAGAAAAGTCAACGATATTCAGAACGAGTTGCCTCCGGGCGCCCAGGCGTCGATCGTCAACGACGACTACGGGGACGTCTGGGGTATCTTTCTGGCCATCTACGGCGATGAGGATGAGTATTCATACGCTGAATTGAAAGACATTGCCAAGATGTTGCGCCGCGAGCTACTCTTGGTGCGCGACGTGGCGAAGGTCGAGCTGTGGGGGCAGGTCGACGAAGCGATCTACGTCATCCCCGATCGGGACCGCATGTCGCAGTTGGGGATCCATCCGCTTCAGATCATCCAGAAACTGCGCGACAAAAACCTGGTGGCCGAGGCGGGACGTGTGAAGGTCGGTTCCGAATTCATCACCGTGGCGCCGACCGGGACGTTCACATCGGTCCGCGATTTTGAGAATCTGTTGATCAAGGGGGGCGAGTCAGGACAGCAGATCTACTTGCGCGACGTGGCCGACGTCAAGCGAGATTACGTTGATCCTCCGCGAACGCTGCTGAAGTACAACGGCCATCGTGCCATTGGCCTTGGGATTTCTACCGTCTCGGGCGGAAACGTCGTCGTGATGGGGGACGCGGTTCGGAAGCGGTTGGAGGAACTCCGGTCGCAAATTCCGCTTGGGATCGAGATCGGTAGGATCTCCGTCCAGCCTGAAGCCGTGACGACGGCGATCAACGGTTTTCTCGTCAACCTCATCGAAGCGGTCGTCATCGTCATTGTGGTGTTGCTCGTCTTCATGGGACTGCGGAGTGCGCTGATCATCGGCATGATCTTGACGCTGACGATCCTGGCTACCTTCGTCTTCATGGGGCCGTGGAATGTGGCGCTCGAGCGGATTTCGCTGGGTGCCCTCGTGATCGCCCTGGGAATGCTCGTGGACAACGCCATCGTCGTCGTGGACGGCGTGCTCGTACGATTGAAGTCAGGACAAGATGCGGCCAGCGCCGCCAGCGAGGTCGTGGGACAGCAGTCGATGCCGCTGCTCGGAGCAACTGCCGTGGCCATCATGGCGTTCGGAGCCATCGGACTATCGCCCGACGCGACCGGCGAGTTTTGCCGGTCCCTGTTTCAGGTTGTCTTATTGTCGTTGGGCTTGAGCTGGCTGACGGGAATGACGGTCACGCCGCTGCTTTGCGTGATGTTTCTCAAGCCGTCGAAAGAAAACTCCGTCGATCAAGACTCATCGACAGCGTATGATGGGTTCCTCTATCGAATCTATAGATCCTTCTTGAGACTGGCGATTCGCTATCGGTGGGCTACCGTCTTGGTCGTGGGGGCACTCTTCGGTGTCGCCTCGTGGGGCTTTGGGTTTGTCGACCGCAGTTTCTTCCCCGCCTCCACACGGCCCCAGTTCATGGTTGATGTGTGGCTCCCGCAAGGAACGCATATCCGCGATACCGAGGCGACCGCACAGGAAATCGAGAAGTACCTCGCCGACTTGAAGGGAACCAGCAATGTCACGTCGCTGATCGGCGCCGGCGGACTCCGGTTTCTGGTAACCTACGCACCTGAGAAGACCAACAGTGCCTATGTGCAGTTCCTCGTCGACGTAGAAGATTACAAACTCATCGACGATCTCGTAGCGAAAGTCGAGAAAGAACTACCCGAAAAGTTCGCGGATATCGAAGTGTACGGCAAGAAGTTCCTGCTCGGACCGGGAGGCGGAGGCAAGATCCAGGCCCGCTTCAGCGGACCCGACCCCAACAAACTGCGCCACCTGGCCGAGCAGACAATGGCTATTCTGCACGCCGACCCGGCCGCCAAGGCGATCCGCACCGACTGGCGCCAACGGGTCAAAGTGATGCGGCCGGTTGTCGCCGAAGAAGAAGCCAACAACGCCGGTGTCACGACCCAGGATGTGGCTCTGGCTATCCGCTCGAGTTTCGAAGGGGCACCGGTGGGGGTCTACCGCGAAGGGAATGAATTGCTGCCGATTCTCTTTCGAGCCTCCGCCGAAGAGCGAAGCGACGTGGCTTCGGTCAACAACCTGCAGATCTGGAGTCCGGCTGCCAACCAGGCAATTCCCCTGCGCCAGGTGGTGGAAGGGTTCGAAACGGTGATCGCCGATGACATCGTCCAGCGACTCAACCGCAAGACAACGATCACCGTGCATGCCGATCCAGCCTTCGGAACCGCTCCGGCCCTGTTCGAGCGTGTCCGTCCCAAGATCGAAGCTCTGGAACTGGGACCCGATTATCAACTCGAGTGGTGGGGCGAATACCGCGACTCGCGCAAAGCTCAAGAAGGCATCGGTAAAAGCATGCCGTTTTTCTTCCTCGCGATGGTCGTCATCGTCATCGCCCTATTCAACTCGTTGCGCCTTCCCCTGATCATCTGGCTCACCGTGCCTCTCTCGGTCATTGGCGTCACCGCCGGTCTGCTCCTGGCCAACCAGCCTTTCGGGTTCATGGCACTATTGGGCTTCATGAGCCTTTCCGGAATGCTCATCAAGAACGCCATCGTGCTCATCGATGAAATCGAAACGCAACGTCGTGGCGGGGCGAAGCCGTTGAAGGCGATCGTCGACTCCGGCGTGAGCCGACTTCGGCCGGTCGCCATGGCCGCACTTACGACGGCGCTGGGGATGATCCCGCTGCTCACCGACGCCTTCTTCGTGGCGATGGCCGTGACCATCATCGCCGGACTCTGCGCGGCCACCGTCCTGACGATGATCGTGGTGCCGGTCTTCTACGCAGTCTTTTTCCGCGTCAAGTACGACCCGAGCGAACTCGAATAGCGCGCTACGTTGCTGTTAACTGCTAACCCCGCGCGCCCACCGGCGGGTGCCACGAAACATCGGCTCCCCACAGGGTTCGCCTCACTGGCCACCTTTCTAGATCGCAGTGGCACGGCAGTTGCTAGGATCGAGGCACCAGTGACAATAATGCGACCACTTCGAGCCGGTCCTCATCCGGGCTCGGAGGCAACCCTATAAGAGGAAGACAGAGCATGAGTAGATTGAGAGAGGTGACCAGCCGGGAGTTTGATGTACACGTCTTGCAGGGCGGAAGGCCGACCGTTGTCGATTTCTATGCTCCGTGGTGCGGGCCGTGCCGGATGCTGGCCCCGCTGTTGGAGGAGATCGCCGGTCGCTATGGTGACAGGGTCCAGTTCGTGAAGGTAAACATCGACGAGGCGCCGGACCTCGCCAACCGCTACCGAGTCAGTGGCGTGCCGACGCTCGTACTGTTCTTCGGCGGCAATGAAGTCGATCGAGTCGTCGGCTTGCCGCCTCAAGCCGTACTCGATCAGAAAATCGGGGGACTGGCTCAGTTGGCTCCGAGCACGAGCTGACCTGTCCCGCAGGTTGTTGTTCGCACCAGGCCGGATGGCAACGAGTCGGCCAACGTGCCGGGAATCGAAAGAAGGAGAATCGCATGTGGCGCCAGATTCTGGTCGTGATTGCCGTGCTGGCGGCGTGGATCGTCGTCAATCGCTGGGTTCTCCCAAGCATGGGCGTCTCGACGTGACTTTCTGGCACGTGTGTGGAGTCTCCACGCGAAGAAGAACTGCCGTCGGGTGCGTCGTCCCTCCAACCTCCCCGTGATGCCAATCGGGAATGACGTCTCCCTGTCGTCCCTTCCTGTCCGCTTCCCGCGGGAGCTGATAGGACATGCAAAACGAAAGGATTTCGGAGATGGGCATGGCGAAGTGGAACAAGATCTTGCATGCGAGCCGTAAGGTCGTTCCGGTCCTCGTGGGAATCCTGCTGCTGGTGTTGGTGATCGCTTGGCTCGGCGGCATGTTCGAAGAGAAAGTGGAGCCGGGTGTCGTCGTCCGGCCGGTGCGTCACAAGCCCGAATCGCTCCCTGAAGACCTTGTCCATGAGGTGGAAAAAGAGGTCTACCACGAGGTTGTCGGAACGCTGAAGGCGGCCAATCGCGTCGTGATTGCCGCGAAGGTCTTGGCGACGATCGAAGAAATCACCGTGCGAGCCGGGGACACCGTCACGGCGGGCGATCTGCTCGTAAGACTTGATGATGCCGACCTGCAGGCTCGCAAACGCCAGGCCGAGCAGGAGGTCGTGGCAGCGGAAGCGACCTACAACGAAGCTAAACGGGAATTCGACCGCGTGAAGTCGCTTTTCGAGCAGAACGTGGTGACGCGAGCCGACTACGATCGAGCTCAGCGAGCCCTCACCGTGGCCGACGCCGACCGCCGGCGCGCTCAGGAAGCCCTCAAGGAAGCCATGGTCATGCTCTCCTACACCCAGATTCGGGCTCCCAAGAGCGGTCGCGTTGTCGACCGATTGGCCGAACCGGGCGATCTGGCGCAGCCAGGAAAACCGCTGCTGATCCTCTACGACGCCGAATCGCTTCGCGTGGAAGCTCCGGTCCCTGAGTCGCTGGCGATGCAATTGAAGGTCGGCGAAAAGCTGAAGGTTCGCATCGACGCACTCGGCGAAGAGTTCGAATCGGCGATCGTCGAAATCGTGCCTCAAGCCGATGCTCCCTCCCGGTCCTTCCTGGTCAAAGTAGCCCTTCCCAAACGCGATGACCTTTACGAAGGGATGGTGGCGAGGCTTTTCATTCCGGCGGGGGTGCGTCGCCATCTGTGCCTAGCGGCCGACGCCGTCATCCGTGTGGGGCAACTCGAGTTCGTCGACGTCATTCGAAAAGACGGGACGCTCGAGCGGCGATTGATCAAGACGGGCCGATTCGGCATGCCGGGACGCCTGGAAGTCCTCAGCGGGCTCGAGGCCAACGAACGCGTCGTCCTTTACCCCAAGCAAAGGCACGGCAAGAAGGTGACGAAGGAATCGAAATCATCGTGACGCATCCGTGGCAGCAACCGCCATCGGTTGCGCCACTGGCCCCAACGCGTCCCCTCGCCAGAACGCAGTCGACACAGCCATGGAAGAACTCAAACCGCCAGCGTCCGGGGTAGATACGTCGTTTCTGACTCGCGTCGTCGAAATCTTCCTGCGGGGAGATGTAGCCATCATGATCATTGTGATGGCCATCGCCATCGGATTCATCGACCTGTGGCTTCTCCCTCGCGAAGAAGAACCCCAAATCGTCGTTCCGATGGCCGACATCATGGTCTCGGCCCCAGGACTGACGCCCAATGAAGTCGACGAGCGCGTCGCCAAGCGACTCGAAAAACTCCTGAATCAAATCGATGGCGTCGAGTACGTCTATGCCATGTCGCGTCCGGGCGGATGTGTCTTGACGGTACGATTCTACGTGGGCGAGGACCGCGAAGCCTCACTGGTAAAACTCTACACGAAGCTGGAAGCGAATCTCGATAAGGTTCCGCCCAGCGTTCAATCATGGGTCGTCAAACCGGTCGAGATCGATGACGTGCCCATCGTGATCGCCACTCTCTATTCGCAAGATCCCGAGCACTATGGCGACCATGAACTGCGGCGGATCGCCGAAGAGATCCAACACGAACTGCAGGCGATCCAGGACAGCAACCGAGTTACGGTGGTCGGAGGCCGAGCACGACGCATCCGCGTCGTCCTGGACCCGCAGCAACTCGCTTCGCGCAACACGTCGATCTTACAGGTGGCGCGTAGTCTGCGAGCCAGCAATTTCGAGATGCGCGCTGGGGCCTTCGACCAGCAGGACCGCGAGTGGCAAGTCGACGCGGGCATCTTCGTACAGGACGCGCGAGAATTGGAAGAACTCGTCGTCAACGTGCACGAGGGACGTCCCGTCTATCTGCGAGACGTGGCCGAAGTGATTGACGGTCCTGAGGAACCCCGCAACTATACCTGGATCGGCTTCGGCCCTGCGGCACCCCAGCACCAACGAGCGCTCGTTGAGCGATACGACCTGGGAGTGCTCCCTGCCGTCCACATCGCCGTTGCCAAGCGCAAAGGTGCCAACGCAGTGTGGGTGGCCGATCGGGTGAAGCGCCGGTTGCGTGAACTGCGCCAAACACATCTTCCCGATGGGGTCGACTGCTTGTTGACTCGAGACTACGGCATGACCGCCAACGAAAAAGTGGGCGAACTTGTGGAAGGTCTCGTCGTCGCGGTTCTCACCGTCGTCGGACTCATCGGCGTCGTCATCGGTTGGCGTCCGGCGATCGTGATCGCCATCGCCATTCCCGTTTGCTACGCTTTTACGCTCTTTTTCAACCTGCTGGTCGGCTACACGATCAACCGGGTCACGATGTTCGCACTCATTCTGGCCCTCGGCTTGCTTGTGGACGATCCGATCACCGACGTGGAAAACATCGCTCGCTACTTCGCCATGCGCGTGCTTCCGCCGCGCGAGTCGGTCCTCAAGGCCATCCAAGAAGTCCGCCCCGCCCTCATCCTCTCCACACTCGCTGTGATCGCCAGCTTCCTGCCTTTATCCTTCATCACTGGCATGATGGGACCCTACATGGCTCCCATGGCGCTGAACGTGCCGCTGACGGTCGTCCTCTCCACATTCGTCGCGTTCTTAGTGACGCCGTGGTTGGCGATGGTGGCGTTGCGGAGTTCCTACGGGCGAGAAGAAGAGCCGTACGATGTGACGCGCAGCCCCCTGTACCGTCTGAGCCGCTTTCTCCTCGGCCCGATCCTGGACCGCCGCTGGGCCGCATTTGCCGTCCTGGGAGGCGTCCTGGCTGTCCTGCTGTTGGCGATGATCCTCCCGCTGTATCGCGCCGTCCCGCTGAAGATGCTGCCGTACGACAACAAGAACGAGTTTCAAATCGTGATCGACATGCCGGAAGGAACGACGCTCGAGCGGACCGACGCCGCGGCTCGCCGCTTCGGCGACTTCCTGCGCACCGTGCGGGAAGTGCGCGACTTCGAAGTCTACGTGGGCACCGCCTCCCCGATGGATTTCAACGGCATGGTGCGCCATTACTACCTGCGGCAAGGTAGTCATCTGGCGGACATTCGCGTGAATCTCGTGCACAAGGACCACCGCAAGCAGCAGTCGCACGAGATCATCTTGCGCCTCCGGCGGCCGCTCGAGGAGATCGCTCGGCAATATGGAGCCGACATTAAGATTGTAGAAGTGCCGCCGGGACCGCCCGTCATCGCCACGATCACTGCTGAAATCTATGGACCGCCGGATGCGACCAACGCGGAACTCGTCGACGTCGCCAAACAAGTGGCGAGGCGGATGGCTCGCGAACCGGGAGTCGTCGATGTCGATACCAGCGGGGAGGAAGAACGGGATCGCTGGGTCTTTATCACCGACAAACCGATTGCCGCTCTTTCGGGAGTCTCAACCGAACAGATCGCCAAGACACTCCGAGCGGCACTCGATGGCGATCGTGTCTCGGTGCTGCACATCCCCGGCGAAGTGAATCCTCTTTGGATCGAAATCCGCCTGCCTCGAGCCATGCGGTCAGCCGTCGACGACTTGGAAGAAATCTATGTCATCGGTGCCGACGGAAAGCGCGTGCAGTTGCAGGCTCTAGGACACTTCGAACGACGTGCCGAGTCACAGCCCGTCTATCGCAAGAACCTGCAACGCGTCGCCTACGTCTTCGGCGAAGTCGCCGGGCGTCCACCGGCCGATGCCATCTTGGATATGGAACTCGACCGCGTCGAAGCCGGCAGGCCCCTCCCCAAACCTGAGCCTCGCGATTACCGCAAGCGGACTTGGCTCCATCCTGGAGGCGGCGATCCGTGGCAAGTGCCTCGCGGATACCGCGTCGTCTGGAACGGGGAAGGCGAATGGAAGATCACCTTGGACGTCTTTCGCGACCTGGGATTGGCTTTCGGAGCGGCACTGTTGGGGATCTACGCGATCCTGATGTTCCAAACGAGTTCCGTTATCATGCCCTTGTTGATCATGTTGGCCATCCCACTCACGCTGATTGGCATCCTGCCCGGCTTCTGGGGATTGAACCTGATGTTCGGCGAGACGATCGGTGGCTATGACCACGTCACGTTTTTCACCGCGACAGCCATGATTGGCATGATTGCCCTTTCGGGCATCGTCGTCCGCAACTCGGTCGTTCTGATCGATTTCATCCAAGCCGCCGTCGAAGAAGGGATGCCGCTGCGCGAAGCCATCATCCGGAGTGTGGCCATCCGAACGCGCCCGATTATGCTCACGGCCGGCACGACACTGCTGGCCAACTGGGTGATCACCTTAGACCCTGTCTTCTCGGGTCTGGCGTGGGCCATCATCTTCGGCATCCTCACGTCAACGCTCTTCACCATCGTCGTCGTCCCCACCGTCTATTGGCTCCTCTTCCAAAAGACGCTGGAAGGAGGTAAGACGTCGGAAGGAGGACGAGCGGAGACCGAGACATGACTGGCGAGGGCATACCGATCGGCGCCGCAGAGATTGACGCGGCTGCGCGCGTGATCGCCCCGCACCTCCGCCGCACTCCCGTCGCCCATTCGCCCGCGATCAACGAGCGGTTGGGAGTCGAGTGCGTCTTCAAGATGGAGAATCTCCAGGCGGCCGGGGCGTTCAAAAGTCGGGGAGCCTGCCACGTTGTTTTTTCGCTCTCGGATGAAGAGGCCGCTCGAGGCGTCCTGACCCATTCTTCCGGCAACCACGCCGCGGCGTTAGCGCGTGCCGCCCAACGACGCGGAATCCCCTGCTATGTCGTCATGCCGAAGAACGCCTCTTCGGTCAAAGTCGACAACTGCCGGCGTTACGGGGCGAAGATCACATTCTGTGAGCCGACGTTGGCCGCGCGGGAATCTACGGCACACGAGCTCCAACAGTCAACAGGGGCCACGTTCGTGCATCCGTACGACGACTGGCGCATCATCGCCGGCGCTGCGACGTGCGCCCGCGAGTTCCTCGAGGAGGTTCCCGACATCGACTTGCTCGTTGCTCCCGTCGGCGGTGGAGGACTCCTCAGTGGCACGGCGATCGCCGCAGCAGCACACGCCCATCCCGTCGCGACGTGGGGAGCTGAGCCGGTAGCCGCGGACGACGCGTGGCAAAGCATGCGCGCCGGACGGCGTGTGGCGCAGTGGGCTCCTACCACGGCCGCGGACGGGCTGCGCACGTCGCTGGGCGAGCGTCCATGGCAGGTGATCTCCCGACTCGTTGCGCGCATTGCATTGGCATCCGATGCACGCACCGCTCACTGGCAAGAGCAGCTCTCCCGTGAACTCGATGCGCCAATCGAGTTCTCTTCCGCCGTTCCCGTGGCCGCACTCGAGGCTGCTCGCTCGAGCATCCAAGGCCGTCGGATCGGAATCATCCTTAGCGGAGGAAACGTCTGAACCTCAGCCTACTTTTGGAACACGCGATGGTTGGGGTCGCCTCCGGAAATGAGGTAAGCGAGCAGGTCGAGGATCTCCTCCTTGTGCAGCGTGTTGAGCAGATCTTCGGGCATCATCGACGTTCGCGACAAACGCATCTCTTCGATGTCTGAGCGTTTGACGGTTGTCAATGCTCCAGGCTCGAGCATGTTCGTGTTGATCATCAGCCGATCCCCGCTGAGATTCGCGATTCGGCCCACGACAACGCGCCCGTCCGTCGTCAGAATGGAAATCGCAGCATATTGGTCGCTCACCGTCTTGCTCGGGTGAATAATCGATTCCAGGATGTCTTTCGGGCTGAAGCGACTGCCCACGCCTGTCAGGTCGGGTCCGATGGCTCCTCCTTCTGCTGCGAACCGGTGACAGTTGAAACAGAGTGCGGCGGAAAACATCTTCTTCCCGTTTTCGAAGTTCCGCCCGTGAAGTCCGCCTTGAATCGCTGGCAAAAGATCTTCCATCGTCCAGTCCTTGACATGAGGACGCGGTTTGGTCACCGCGGGAAGAGTGGTGGCCACCGGAGGCGCCTTCAAAAGATCGCCCAGCTTTTGCTTCTCTTCCGGTGTGAGTGTCCTGATGGCATCTTGCTTGATGAATTCGACGAATAGACGAAACGCCGCACCGCCGCGGAACGTCGCCGCTCGCCGAAACCACTCGAAGTATCGCCGTCGCAGGTCTTCATTCCATCCTACGCGCAAATGCCGGAGCGTCTTGGCGAAATCGATTTGAGCCTCTTGAGTCGGGGCGGATTCCAAAAGAGGCACAATCAGCTCCGCCGCGCGGGGAGACTGGAGATAGACGAGCAACTGAGCCAACTCGGAGTCGACATGATAGTGCCCCGAAGGAAGTCGCGATTCAAAGAGGGCTGACAGCGCATCTCGCTGCTTCCGAGTTGGCGGAGCAACGCGCAGGAACGTGAGTTCATAATTACGCAGCAAATGGACGCGCTGGTCGCTAGCCAGAGCTTCCCAATCGAGTTCGCTCAACGCGTCCAAGATCCGGTCTCGCACAGCGGCGCGCTCGTCCGAGGCGGCCTTCGGAGGCTGGTTCCAATCGGGAACCGGCGTGTCGAGGTCCGGCCCGGTCGTCTTGCGATCGGGCCGCTCGAAACTGCGAGCGAGGGCGAGGAGCGCGGCGAGCCGCGCCCGGGGCCGAGACTCGGTCAGCGCCCTCTCCTGCCACTCGTTTCGAGGCCGATGTTCGATGGCAATGCGAGCCGCGTGGCGGATGTACCGATCGGCGTTTCCCAAATGGGGCCACGCCTGTGTCACTGCCTCGGGGTGATCACCGACGTGGAGCGACTCGAGTCGCCGTCGCAGACGTCGACTCTCGGTACCCACCGTTTCGCGCGCATCGACCGGTGCGGTAGATGCGTCACCTTGGTACGTGACTCGATAGAGGCCGGACTGAACGCGACGTCCACCAATGGTGAAGTAAAGAGCCCCATCGGGATGCACAACGATATTGGTGAGCGGAAGCGGGGCTCCCGCGATGAACTCCTCGAAGGTTGCAGCGTAGGCGGATCCGCGTGGCTTGAGGTGAACAGCGTACAGCTTTCCATAGCTCCAGTCGCAAATGAAAAGGGCCTTCTGGTACTTAGCGGGAAATTTCGTGCCATACCCAAACACCACACCCGTTGGAGAGCCGGGACCGATGTCGACGACGGCCGGGAGCGTGTCGGGATAATAGGGAGGCCATTTTCCTCCTCCGTTGCGCCAGCCGAAATCCGCACCACTGGCCACGAGACAGATGCGCGTCGGCCGATACCACGGCGTGTTCATGTCCCATTCCATGTCGGCGTCGTAGGTGAACAGCGAACCGTCAGCATGAAAGGCGGCGTCGTAGGGATTGCGGAAGCCCACCGTTATCAGCTCCCACGTCTTGCCGTCTGGGGACACTTTCGAGACATACCCTCCGGGAGCCGGCGTGCCTCGCATGAAGCCTCGCCCGTAGGGCCGAGGGAGCAAGAGGTCTTCGTCCCAATTCCGCGGCACACGCGAAGCGGCAAACTGCGTCAGCTTTGTGTTGTCGCCGCAGACGACGACTAGGTGCTTCCCGTCGGGGTGCAGCAGCACTGCATGCGGTCCGTGTTCGCCGCCGCCCTGGAGCTTCCGAAGTTGCTCGACGCGGTCAAGTTCGCCATCTCCGTCCGAGTCGGTAACCCGGTACAGCCCGCTTTCGTACTTGCCACCTCGGTTGACGACCACGTAGAGGCTGTCGAACGCCCACAACAGTCCCTGAGCTTCACCGATATCGACACGAATCGGAGTGACACGAACCCCTTCGCTCTTGCCGACCGGTGGCACATCGACATAGAACAGTCCTCCGTATTGGTCACAAACGATCAGCCTCCCCTCAGGGGCCACGCACATGCTCACCCACGAACCCTGCTGGTCGGCCGGTACGGAATAAAGCCGTTCGACGCGAAATCCCTCAGCCACGGTTAGACGTTCCACAGGAGTCGCTTCATCCAACGACTGTGCGGCCATCGGCGGAAGTGCCATGACGGCCGATGCAAGCACCCACGTCAATGCGGCGCTGATGCAACGACCTTTCCGACGTAAGTTCCCGCTCAGGGCGAGTATCTGGAAGCGAGGTGCGCGGTCACGACAGATGCAAGCGAGACATCGGAGATTTCTGAAGATCATCGAGGGTTCCTCATCGGGGAAATATGCAGAGGTGAGTATGGTGAAGGCAGGTTCTAAGGAGGGCAGGGTTACGGCAAGGCGGGCAAATCGGCAAGTCGAATCACGGCATGGCGGATGCGCTGCCGCTTCCAAGTATACGTGATGTGTATGTCACCGTTTCTCGTCTGGATGACGGCTGGATACGAGTACTCACCAGGAGCGTCCTCCAGCACAACGATTGGCTTCCAATGCACACCGTCCTTGCTGATCGCCACCGACAGCGGCGTGCGACCTCGCTGCGTCGGATTGTACACGAGCAAATGACGTCCATCTTGTAGCGTGACCGCGTCGGTGCCGGAGTTGGGGTTGGGAACATCCAGCAACGTCATTTTGGACCAGTGTCGCCCGCCATCTTCACTCCAACTTGTCCACAGTTTCCCTTGCCTGGATCGCCCAAGTGCCTGCAACTTGTCACCACCATGGAATAAGATACTCGGCTGAATCGCCGCGATCTCCCTTCCGGTATTGATCGGTCCGACGCGGATCCAGGACCGGCCGCGATCGCGAGTAATCTCGAAGTGAACGCGCCAACCGAGATTCTCCGAACTGCTTCCCGCCAAGAGCGCTCCGTCGCGAAGGCGCACCGGCTTGTTCTTGACCGGCCCGAGAATACCTTCGGGAAGTCGGCACGGTGTACTCCAAGTCTCCCCACCGTCTCGACTGATCGTCTTCATGCCCCACCATGAGGAAGGCCGAGGTCCACACTTGTAGAACAAGATGACCTTGCCTTTGGCCGCCACGAAGAGGACGGGATTCCAGCACGGATAACGTTTTACGCTACCATCGGGTGTCGTGTACTGGATGCCGTTGGCCACTTCGCGCGGAGCCGACCAGGTGCCGCCGAGCGGTTTGCGGCTCAACCAGATGCCTACATCGTCCTCCCCTTCATCAGTCCCACCGAACCAGGCGGCCAGTAGCGTTCCGTCCGCCAGTTCGCAGATCGTGGAAGCGTGGCAACTGCGAAACGGGGCTTTCTCGAAGATGAACTCGCCCGACACGGGAATCTCCGCACGAAGCGAACTGGCGGAGCTGGCAGCGACAACGGCAACGAATCCTGCAAACTGCCATACTCGCCGCCTCGCGTCGGTCCGGACATCGGTCTGCATGGCGATCTCTCCTATCGTGACTTCCTTTGAACGTCTCCTGACATGCACGTTCGACTCGATAGTTGCCATCTTAATCCGAGCATCATCGGTCCCCCACCCCCTTTTTTTGAATCCGTTACGGCACGCCGACCGCTCATGCCCTGCTCTCCCCTCGGTCTTCTTCCGAGCTATCATGTCCTGCCAGAGGGAGAGAAGCGGTCTTCTGCCGGAGGAGTGACATGAGCGAGCGCCCCGACCATGCCCCAGAGACGACTCCGCTAGGGGAGCCGTCTTCCGAATTCTTCGAGCGGATACGAGGCCGCGGTGCGGCCGGGTGGAAAGAGTGGCTACAGACGTGCGGCGACCGGGCCGCCGCGATTCCCTTTTCCCAGCACCTCGAGGTCTACCAGGCCGTCTACGGACCTGCAGCCTTGCGCGAAAACCCCATGCCGGTCTGGTTTCCCGAAGCCCCCGACCTCGAACGAGCACATGTGACACAGTGGTGTCTCCGTCATGAGTGCGACTCCGTTGACGACTTGCATGCGTGGAGCGTCCGGGAGCGGGAGGCCTTTTGGCAGGAGGCGATCCAAGAACTCGGGATTGTCTTCCAGCAGCCACCTAGAGCCGTCTGGGATACCTCCTCGTCCCTTGCCTCGCCCGAGTACCTCACGGGCGCTCAGTGGAACGTTGCCGCCAGTTGTTTCCAAGGAGATCTCGACCGGCCAGCCATCCATTACGCGGACGAAGAAGGGCGGAGCGAAACCTGGAGTCTCGAGAGACTCCTGGAAGAAGTACGGCGAGTTGCCGGCGCTTTGGCGGCTCAAGGATTCGGACGGGGATCGCGAGCGGCCATCATGATGCCGATGACACCCGAGGCCGTGGCCATCTATTTGGGCGTCATCTGGGCAGGGGGAGCCGTCGTGGCGATCGCCGACAGCTTTGCGGCTCCCGAAGTCGCTACGCGACTCGAGATCGGAGGCGCCGAAGTCCTGTTCGTGCAGGGTACCTATCACCGAGCCGGCAAGGAGATCGATCTCTACCGCCGGGTGCTCGAAGCGAACGTGCCCCCCTGCATCGTCGTTGGTGATGCTGCCCTGCAACGATCCGAAGACCGAGATTATGCTGCTTGGCGCGACGGTGCTGCGCCGTTGGTCGCCCCCGTGATCTGTGCGTCGATGGACGCGACGAACTACCTCTTCTCGTCAGGTACCACGGGAGCTCCGAAAGCGATTCCGTGGTCACATGCGACACCGATCAAGTGCGCCACGGATGCGCGGCTCCATCAGGATGTGCATGGCGGCGACGTGCTGGCCTGGCCGACGAATCTCGGTTGGATGATGGGACCGTGGCTTATCTACGCCGCACTCGTCAATCGGGCATCGATGGCCCTTTACGGCGGCAGCCCGGCGACGCGTGAGTTTGGCCGGTTTGTGGAGGAAGCCGGTGTGACGATGCTGGGAGTCGTTCCGAGCCTTGTGCGGGCTTGGCGAGAGAATGGAACCATCGAGGGACTCGATTGGAGCCGCATCCGGTGCTTCAGTTCGACGGGCGAGTGTTCGCAGCCGGAAGACATGTTCTACCTTATGAGCCGTGCGGGCTTCCGACCGGTCATCGAGTATTGCGGAGGTACGGAACTGGCCGGCGGCTATATTTCCTCAACCGTCGTGGTGCCATGCGCTCCCTCGGTCTTTACTCTCCCGGCGTTTGGGCTCGATTTCGTGATTCTGGATGAAGAGGGCAACGAAACCGACTGTGGCGAAGTCTTCTTGATCCCTCCATCCCTCGGTCTTTCCACGTCTCTTCTAAACCGCGATCACGACGAAGCCTACTTCGCAGGCGTCCCAGCGGGACCGCATGGGGAACTCTTGAGACGCCATGGGGATCTCGTCGAACGGCTCGACTCAGGTCGATTCCGTGTCCTCGGTCGAGCGGACGACACGATGAACTTGGGAGGGATCAAGGTCAGCAGTGCGGAAATCGAACGCGTGGTGGCGGAGCTGGAAGGAATCCGTGAGGCTGCGGCGGTGGCGGTGCCTCCGCCGGGAGGAGGTCCCGCCGAGCTTGTCGTTTTCGTTGTTCTCCAGGGTGAAAGCCCAAGCGATGAATCGCAGTGGTTTGCCGTCGTCCGGCGCCACATCGCCGGGCAGCTCAACCCGCTGTTCAAACTGCAACGTTTGGTGATTGTGGACTCGCTGCCGCGCACGGCGTCGAACAAAGTCATGCGGCGGTTGCTACGACAGCGCGCTGCGGAGGAGCGAGGTGCGTAGGCACGCCCCTTTCGAGCAGTTCACCTCGAAGACCGCGTCGCGTATCGGCGCTGGACCCAGTGCGACCAGGCTCGAGCCGCACGGTCGCGAGCCACGGCAGGAGCTCGGGCGTCGTAGGGAATCCGATCTCCAAAGGCGGCCACCAGTACAGCGTGAGCAAGCGAGCGCAGGCGAACGTCATCATGACGAAGTGCTGTCACCAGTGGGTTGACGAGCTTCCGCGGCAAGGGGAGATCGGTCTGCCGGTGGAGATATTCGATAGCTTGAGCCAAATGTCGCACGACCGCGGCTGCTTGTGTGCGACGCCCCAAACTCCGCAGTGCGGACTGGACCGGTCGGTGACGGAGTCCGTGGGCGATCATCCAACTCACAGCCAGTTGGTGCCGCCGGGGATCGGCCGAATCGAGTACGTCGATCAGTGCGGTCTCGGGAGCCAACGACAAGGTCCACGGTACAGCCAAGTCCCTCACGGCCCGTGATCCTTCTTGGACCAATCGCCGAATGTCCGCGAGCAAATCGGTGCTTTCGAGCAGCAGGCGTTGGACTCGAGCCGGTAGCTTTCGACCCTGACGCTTCAGCGCGGACCACTTCAATGGACGCTTCTCGTCTGTCGATCGGACCCACTCGCCGCCGGTCCACTGGAGTGACTCGCCACGAGCCAAAGGCTCGCCCTCCCAAGCAATACGTCCTTCCACCACCGTTATGCGCCCTTCGGAATCGCCCGACTGCATGAGGACTTGGGTGTCTTCCCGAAGCGGTCTTAGCGTCAACAATTGCGACGCCACTTCCACTTCGACGGGGAATTGGGGCTGGAGCTGGTCGATTCCCACCACGCCGTAATGGCAAACGATGCGCACCGCCGGCGAGTCGCTTCCTTCCGGCTGTGGAAGGGTCACGACAGAGACCATGCTCTCTGGGGACAGCGAGAGACGGCCCCACGGGAATGGCTCCGTTTCGCCCCAACTTGCCGCCAAAGCCACGTACGCGTCTGGGTGGTGGGGCGCATTAGACGACACCCCGAACCAACGCCCGAGACTTCGGTCGAGGACTCCGACCGCACCGCGAACCTCAGACCAGGTGAGCGCGAGTCGGCGTTGTTTCGGCTCCGGACTGGACGGAGGCTCGCTCTCGGGAACGGGTGACTCGTCCGGATCGGATGTCGTTTCCGCACCGTCCGACGCGGGTCGCTTCGCGACTTTGACCGCCTCCGACGGTGCCGAGGATTCGAACGAGGAGCGATCTGGGTCTTTCTCAGTACCCCCACCCGCACTCAGGTTACGGCGGCGTCGTGACGAGGTGGGTGGAACGATCTTGGCCGAAGCCTTCGCGACGATCTTCGAACCAGGGTCCTCATAGCTCGAGGTCTCCGCCGTGCCAGGCTGGGGACGCCGTCCCAAGCTGGTCTGCCAAATAAACAACGCTAGTGCCATGAGCCCGGCCGCGGCTACAGCAGTCATCCATGATAGCCACACCGTCCGACTCCGATGACGACGCCGGTAGCGGACGGTGGCTCCCGACTCCTCGGCCTCCGGAAGAGACAACGTCGTCGATTCATCGGGCCAGAGTTGCTCCAGCCGTCGGCGAACGTCCAAAGGCGCTCCGGCGATGCCGTTGGGTGTCATGACGTGACGGCGCAAGGCAGCCACTTCATGAAGCAGCCACCGGTTGTTCCAGCAGACCTCTTCGAATTGACGCTGCTCGCCAGCCGGCAGGCGCTCTTCTACAAAGGCCGCCAACCGTTCCGTGTCGATATCGGTTTCCACACCGAGTCTCGGGGCCAAGGAAGGTACCCGGAGTGTCGCGAGCAACACCTCCCATCGCTCGCGCTGCTCTGCATCTTCCCCGATTCGTTGGCGCAGACGTTCGGCCCGCTCCGGCGGCAAGCGGCCGTCGAGCAGGTCGAGCAGTTCGAGCAGATGGGGTGGGCGATGGTTCATCGGTACGTGGCCTGCGATCACGCGTAGTCAACGGAAGCGCGAAGCCGTGATATCCTTGGGTTGAAGGAGGCGCTGCAGCCGGCGCTGGGCTCGATGCAACTTGGGACCAACTGTGTTGATGGAAATTCCCAATCGCCGACCGATTTCGGCGTAGGGAAGGTTCTCGGCATAGAACAAGTGCAGAACTTCTCGGTCGCTCGCTTTCAACTGCCGAAGTGCCTGACGTACGGCCCCTTGCTCTTCGCGTCGAATCAGCTGGCGCAGGGCTTCGGAACTCTCCGAGGTGGCCGGTTCGCATGCTGACACATCTGTGTCGTTTCCAGCCGTCGGTGACGACTCGAGCAAAACGGGCTCTTTCCATCGTCGACGAAAATGACGGTGGCACGTTCGGCGAGTAATCGTCACCAGCCATGTCGAGAGTCGTGCCTGGCCCCGGAAATGACGCAACGCCCGACAGTCATCGTGCAGCAGCTCCGCGAAAACTTCGGCACAAAGGTCCTCGCGATCGCCCGAGGAAACCGAAACTTGCCATTCTCGAGCCGCCTTGCCGACGGCACTGTAGACGACCCCCGAGTACCGCTCGACAAAGCGGCACCAGGCATCGCGATCCCCGGCCAGCAGCCGGCGAATCAAGTCGAGCTCCTCGGAAGAGTCAGCGGACAATCGAAGCCTCACAGGCAGAAAACCAAGAGCGGCTGTTGCATCGATTATACCTCAAGCAGAGCTCGGCCGGCCGCGCTTGCGCACGGCCAGCTCGAAACTCCGTCTCGGTATCGAGTCGTTCATCCAAAGAGTTCACGGATCGCCGCTTTGGCCCGGTCTGCAGACTGGTGAACTTTCCGCTTGGCCTGTCGGCACAGCTGCCGGAAATCGCGAGCCAGATGATTGGCTCCGAGTTGCTCGAGCCGCTCCACGACGTTGCGGCACAGTTGGTCGATGGCGTGCGTACAGCGCTCGGTCGTCTCGTCGATCCGCTTGAAGCATCGAGTCGCCACTTCGCGTGCTTCCTGGTACTTGCCCGCTCGGAGCAGCCGACGGATGACAGGCGTGCACTCACGCACGATTTCGGCTTGTACGCGGTGGCAGTGCGTGACGATGCGTCGGAGATGTTCGACACCTTCGTGATAGACCCGATGGGCCTGATCGTTGGCCGAAGCCGCAGAAGCACCAGCGGCGACGAGGAGGGTAAAAACAGCGAGCTGAGTACGGAACATGTGTTGGGGCTCCTTCGAACGCGCGGAAAGGGAAACAACCAGACAACCGACTCCAGCCGCTTCGGGCTCGGCGTGCTGCCGCCGTCAGCACCGCAAGACAAACACCCGTTGACGACTGTTACTTGGTGTGTGGTCGTTCGCGCAAATTTCGTGCAGCCATTTTGGGAGAATTTCTGCGCGCAGTTTCTACGAGGAGATTCCCACCCACGGGCACGTGGGAGCGTGAAGGGGCCGCGATAAGAAAAAAAGAAGAGCTCTCAGCAGAGCCCGACTCACACACGGGCAACACCCCTGGCAAACTCCTCCTCATAGCCGCTGAAAACGACCCCGGCGTGCCGAAGGCGCGGCAACCATCCAGGAGCTCGAAAAAAGGCCGTACAGCAGCGGGGTCACGGTGCCGCGTCGACCATGCGATCATTCGACGGGGCCTGGCGGTTCTGAGCCAGCAGCATTTCAGCGCGAGCGAGCAAGTCGTTCGCCGAAGCTCCCGGTTCGCTCTCTAAACTCGCCGTGAATTCGGCCTGACAGTGAGGGCACGCCACCGACCGTCCCAACAAAGACATTCTCACTTGCAACCGCCGCCCACAAATCGGGCACGCCTGGACGAAGTGAGTCAACGAAGAACTCGTCATCACGGAGTCTCCTACTACCGTTGCCCCATCCTATCTACGACCTCCGCCTCTACGATAAGACAACGGCTATCGTACCCGCCCCCGAACCGCCCCGCAAGAGGCCTCCCCCCCGGAAGAGCCGTCATTCTCGCCGTTTCGCGGCCGCATGGGTTGACTTACACTGAAGGGGTCATCGTTTCCGGGTTTTCGTCCTCTGATCGCTGTTGCGAAGGAACCGCCATGCATCGGTCTGCCGCCTGGGGCCACTTTGGGGTTTTCACTCTATGGGTTGCTCTAACCCCCGCTTCTCAAACCACTTATGCCCAGAACCGAGAGCGGGGTTCCTCGGCTTCGCGGCGGCCCAACGTGATCCTGGTCATGACCGACGATCAGGGCTATGGAGACTTGGGCATCCACGGCAACGCCAAGATTCGAACTCCCAATCTCGATGCGTTGGCTCGTGAGAGCGTTCGCCTGACCGACTTCCACGTCGATCCTACGTGCTCGGAGACACGTTCGGCCCTCATGACCGGCCGATATGCCACACGCGTGGGAGTTTGGCACACGGTCATGGGGCGATCGATCTTGCAGGAGGACGAGACGACGATGGCCGAGTTCTTTCGGCGAGCCGGCTATCGCACGGGCATGTTCGGCAAGTGGCATCTGGGAGACAACTTCCCTTATCGCCCGATCGACCGCGGCTTCGAAGAGGTGCTCGCTCACGGAGGAGGTGGCATCGGCCAAACGCCCGACTATTGGGGCAACGACTATTTCGATGACACGTTCTTTCACAATGGTCGGCCCGAAAAACAAACCGGGTATTGCACCGACATCTTTTTCCGCGCGGCACTCGATTTCATTAGCCGCCACCGGAACGAACCCTTCTTCTGTTATCTGGCCACCAATGCGCCTCATGGTCCCTATCGAGTCGATCCCTCCTATAGCGATCCGTACGTGAAGGCAGGCGTACCGCCGACGATGGCTCGCTTCTATGGGATGATCACCAACATCGATGAAAACATGGGACGTCTGTTGGAGAAACTCCGCGAATGGAAGTTGCGAGACAACACGATCGTAGTCTTCATGACCGACAATGGAACGGCAGCGGGCTTGGCCAGGCGAGGCGAGAAGGGAACGTGGCGGGGATTCAACGCCGGCATGCGAGGCAAGAAGGGCTCGCAGTACGAAGGAGGTCACCGCGTTCCCTGTTTCTGGTCGTGGCCCGCCGGATTGTTTGCTCGCGATGCCGAAGTGCCTCACTTGGCCGCTCATATCGACATCTTACCCACCCTTGCCGAGCTCTGCGGACTTCCTGAGCCCGACAACGAGCATCCATGGGATGGCCGAAGTTTGGCGTCTGTTCTGCGCAATCCGCAAGCCACGTTCCCCAACCGCACTTTGGTCGTCCATTCGCAACGCGTCGACCGACCGCAAAAGTGGCGAAAGTGCTCTGTAATGCGGGGGCGCTGGCGCTTAGTGGACGGCAAAGAGCTTTACGATCTGCGGTCCGACCCGGGCCAGAGGCGAGACATCGCGAGCGACCATCCCGAATTGGTCACCGAGCTGCGCCAGGCGTATGAAGCGTGGTGGAAGGAACTCGAACCCGAATTCGAACACATGGTCGCGTTTCCACTGGGGGATCGGCGTGCTCCGAGCGTCACGCTGACAGCCCACGACTGGCACCCGCTTCCTCAAACCCGCGGGCTGCCACCCTGGAATCAGAAGATGATCGCCCAGGATCCTGCGACCAACGGCTATTGGGCCGTGCACGTGAAGGAACCGGGACGCTACCGTGTCACTCTGCGCATGCGTCCTCCTTCGGTACTCTATCGCTTTCGCACAGGCCGAGCGAAACTCGAGTTCCGTTTCCAGGACGAGACCATCGAGGCTGCCGCCGATTTTCCCTCCGGCGCTCAGCAGATCGACTTCGAAGTCGACCTGCCGGCCGGGTCGGCGCGGCTGCATAGCGTGGTTCAAGAGGCAGGCCGGTCGCCCCGAGGCGCCTATTTCGCGACGATCCGCAAACTCGACGATCTAGGTCTCGGCGCGACACCCGCCCTCCATTCCCACGACCGGGTCGTCTGGCTCGGCGCTGGACTTTTCGAACGGATGCAACGGCATGGCTACACCGAAACGTGGCTTCTTTCCCGCCTGGATGCTCAAGGCGTAACGTTTCGCAATCTCGGCTGGAGCGGCGATGACGTCTGGGGAACGGCGCGCGCCGTCTTCGGCACGCAGGCCGACGGTTTCGACCGGCTACGGAGAGATCTGGTCGATGCCCGTCCCACCGTCGTGGTCGTGCAGTACGGAGCCAACGAAGCGAGCGACGAGAACATGTCACCGTCGACGTTTCGAGCCGGACTATTGCAGATTGTGGACCTGATCGAGTCGATGGGCGCGCGTGTCATCCTCATGTCGCCGCGCGCTCGAGAAGAAATCGGTCCGCCTCTTCCCGATCCGTCCGCCTACAATACCCGGCTTGCAAAGCTATGCAACGTGCAAAAGGAGATTGCTCGCTCCCATGCCCTCCCCTGGATCGATTTGTTCAGCCGCACCGGAGGGCGGCTCACCGACGACGGCGTCCATATCACTCCGTTCGGCTACTGGCGTCTGGGTAAGCGCATCGCCGAGGCTCTGGCCGGCCCGCCGCAGCCTTGGCTGATCGACTTGGACATGCGCACCGATGCACTCGAGGCGACCGGATGCCTGATCACCGCACTCGAAAAATCGGACCATGGGGTCACCTGGACAGCAGTCGATCGCCATCTACCGCCTCCGCCTCCACCCTCGGATGCTCCCCACAATGCCCGCTGGCTGTTGAACCTGGGAACGCTCCGCATTCGCCACCTTCCTTTGGGCCATTACCGCGTGGTTGTCGACGGCAAACCGCTCCAGGAAGCCCGTTTCGACGCGTTCTCCTTCGGACGCACCATCACGGCTCGGCCCGGCGAAGAACAAGCCGAGAAACTCCGAAAACGCGTTGTCGAAAAGAACCAGCTCTACTTCCACCGCTATCGGCCACAGAACGAAACCTACCTTTTCCTCTTTCGCAAACATGAACAGGGGAACAACGCCAAGGAAGTGTTCCAGTTCGAGCCGTTAGTGGAGAAGGTGGAGCAGGAGATCGAGCGGCTTCGCCGTCCGGTGGCTCATCGCTGGCAGGTCGTTCGGACGCGAGACGTTCGCACGGAGCCTTGACGGGCAGAAGCGACGCCGCTCCAGACGCGCGAAGATGGCCTCTCGCAGAGACGCGGGGGGGGTGTCCCTCGCAGAGACGCGAAGTACGCGGAGTGGGTGCCTCGCGGAGCCGCAAAGAACGCGGAGGTGGTGATTAGGTGTGATGTTTCTGTCTCTGGATGTGGCAATTCACTCTTACTTTTTTCGTCACCGAAAGCACCTGATCTGGGACTCAGCATGTTTTGTCACGATCGCCTTCCCTCAGTCTACTCATCGACGAAACACCTTCGGAAGGCCGAACGTGGGAACTCCACACATCCGATTTAAGGAGAAGGGAAGAGCAACCATATGACGTTCTTTCTCTACCCAGAAACATCCCTCTGCGCTCTCTGCGCCTCTGCGAGGGAAAGAACTGCGCCTCCGCGAGTAAACTCCCGGCGCCTCCGCGAGAAAACCCCCGGCGCCTCCCATTTCACGGATGCTTCCATACCGCCTTGGTTGTCTCCCGGATCCACTCGGCAACCCTTTCGGACTGCCGATAGGGGTGCTCGTCGTGGACACGGCCGGCGATCGACGATACGTCGGAGAAGGAAACTCGCTCCGCTAGCGCACGCGAGGTTTCCGAGAAAGGATATCCGACGTATCCCAGAGCCGTCGGGCGTGTGCACCGGTCGACAATTTGAAAACGGCGCAGCGCCGGATCGCATCCGTTCACTAACACGACCGCCCGACGGACCGAGTCAGCAAAGCGCTCATACTTCCCGCCGGGGCCGATCCATCCGACCGGTTCAGCCGCGGCGACCAAGAGTACCGACCAGGGGGGCGGCTCGAGCGAAACGGCGCTTTCGGACGCCCCGTTCGGCGCTGCGGTGTGGAGAGCCCCGGTCACGATCAATGCGCCATAGCTGAAACCAACCAGCCACGTGGGGCGACTTCGCTGACGGCGCAGGTACCATCCCAAGTAATCGACCTCCACCTGCGCTCGCCAGTACTTGCTGCGGACGTCTCGAATCTGCCCATGCACCTGAGAGCTCGGCCAGGACCAAATGATCATCTGCACGGGAGGGGCCTCGGGATCGGCAGCCCTCAACGCTGCATACCAACGCCGGCCGTGGTAGGTATCCTCACCCGGCTCGATTCGATTTCCGTGCACGTAGATGGCCGTCCATGCCGTCGTCTCCTTTCCTCGTTCGAGTTCCTCGAAACTGGCCGCTCGCCAGCGACACGCCTCGGCATCCCAGTACGACACATCCATGTCATTCTCGGAGAAAGCAGCAGCATCGACACACTCGAGGTGGCGAGTGGAGACGAGCCACAGTTGGTCGGACGACCGAGTGTCAGCAGCCAACGGCCAAGGCATGACCGCAAGAGCCGCAATCGTTAGGGCGACGGAAAGAAGTCGGCGTGTCGGCAACGGAGCAACCATCATGGCGGGATAGGCAGGGAGGGATGTGGGGCGAATCCAATGGGCCGTCCAAACGATGGGACAGCTGCGCCTGAATGCGATGCCGGCTTGATCGCTCCAACTGGTGCCATCGATTTGATCGACCCTACCGGTTCCGTCGGCGCGCATCCGAAGGTAGACCGTAAAACTCTACCACATAAGAACCGGAGGCGGGCAAGAAAAATGTTGACGAAAATCAACGGTTGCGTTTGCACATCACGAACTGCGGGTTATGGTTCCAAAGGTCGACCCGCGTGCGGTCGACCCGTTGCCGATGGAACTCGTTTGATCGGGGGAGAGGAATCATGACACGCTGGGGAACTTGGATGCTCGTCGGACTGCTGGCACTGGCCACCGTCGGATGCTCGCGGGGTCGCACGAGTTGGTTCAACCGAGGTGCACCCTGTTCATCTTGCGGAGCCGAAGCGCCGGTCTACAATGGAGCGGTTTACGCTCCAGGCACCATGCCACCGACGCCGCCGGCGGAAGTGGTGGTGCCGCCGTCTCGATAGGGACCGCCACGCGGCGCTCGCGATACCATGCAGGACATTCGAATCGGTGCCGCGCAGTTCGAGCACCGCGATGGGGACCGAGACTACAATCTTTCGAGGATCGAGGCGTTGACGCGCGCCGCCGTCGAGCGCGGCGCGCAGATCGTCTCGTTTCACGAGGCCTGCATTCACGGGTATTCGTGGGTGCAGCCGCTCAGCAGCCGCGAGTTGCTGCAGCTGGCCGAACCGGTTCCCGACGGCGCTTCGGTCGGCAGACTGGCCGAAATGGCCCGACGGTACGGCACCGTCGTGATGGCCGGGCTGTTCGAAAGGGATGAGCAGGACCGAGTCTTTAATACCTACGTCACGGTGACCCCCGAGGGGTTCCTCTGTCGGTTCCGAAAACTGCACCCCTTTGTCCACCCTAACCTGCAACCGGGGGACGACTACCTGGTGATCGACCTCCTCGGCTGCCGCATCGGGTTTCTGATTTGTTACGACAATAATCTCCCCGAGAACGTCCGCATCACGGCGATGCGGGGTGCGGAGATCGTGATGATGCCGCACGTCACGGGCTGCCTTCCCTCGGTGATGCCTGGGCGCGGGACTGTCTCCCGGGAGCTGTGGGAGAATCGGGAACGCGATCCGGTGCGGTTGCGTCAGGAGTTCCAAGGCCCCAAGGGACGGGGTTGGCTGATGCGGTGGCTCCCGACACGCGCCTATGAGAACGGCGTCTACGCTGTGTTCACCAACCCGATCGGCTGGGACTACGACACGGTCAAGCCAGGGCTAGCGATGATCCTCGACCCCTTCGGCGAGGTGCTTATCGAGAGCCACGAACTGGGCGATGACGTGGTGGTCGGTCTACTGACGCCGGAGAAACTCGAGCAATCCTCCGGCCGGCGCTACCTGAAAGCTCGCCGGCCCGAACTGTACGGCGACCTCGTCCAGCCCCAGGAATCGGTGACCCTCCCCGGATGGCAACTCCAGCACACACGCGAACCAGATTCCCAGGACTCCCCTCCGCACCGATCCGCCGATTCCCACTGATTGACAATCATGGATGGGACGGTTATGATCGGGCAAATAGGGTGGTGTGTTCCCGCCGGGGCGTGCCACCTCCCCCCGTTGTCAAGATCGGCTGTCGCCGGTCTCCTACCTAAAGTGGACTTGCCTGTGTTTTCGATCGAGCCGTCTGTGCTGGAGACGGACATCTTTCTTGCTGTTGTGGCTGCAGTATGCCCGGAGGAGTAGCTGTCATGCGTTGTCGAGGTAATGCACTGAGTCGTCGGGGCTTTCTCGTGGCTGGTGCCGTCGGAGGATTGGGGCTCGACCTGGCCGGACTGTTGGCTCTGCGGGCACGAGCCGAACAGAAGCATTACGACTTCATCGAGGCCAAAGCCGACAGTGTGATCCACGTCTACCTTCCCGGCGGCATGGCCCATCAGGAGTCGTGGGATCCCAAGCCGTACTCGCCGATCGAGTACCGAGGCGAGATGCGCACGGTCAAAACGAACACCGGCGAACTTCTCGGGGAGACACTCAAGCAGCTCGCTAAGGTGGCTGACAAGTTCGCCATCATCCGATCGATGACGCACAGCGAGGCGGCACACGAGCGCGGTACGCACAACATGTTTACCGGCTACAAGCCGAGTCCCGCCATCATCTATCCGAGTATGGGGAGTGTGATCAGCCACGAGTACGGTCCTCGCAAGAACTTGCCTCCTTACGTCTGCATTCCCAATCAGCCGAACGAGTATGCCGGCAGCGGTTATCTCAGTTCCTCGTATGCACCCTTCAGTCTTGGGGCCGATCCCGCCTCGGGCAGCTTCCGCGTACGTGATTTGAATCTTCCGTCGGGAGTCGACGACAAGCGGTTCGCTCGCCGACGGACGGCGCTTGATACTGTCAATGCCCGCTTCGCGAGCATCGATCAATCCGATGCAGTCAAGGCGATGGACTCGTTCTACGAGCGCGCATACAGTCTGGTCAGCTCGAAACAAGCTCGCGAAGCGTTCGACATTAACAAGGAAGATAAGAAACTCCGGGATCGTTACGGGCGCAACCAGGCAGGCCAGCGACTTCTGATGGCCCGACGGCTCGTCGAAGCTGGCGTCCGCATGGTGACGCTCACCTACGGCGGCTGGGATATGCACGGCAGTATCACACCCGGCTTCAAGCGTCAGATGCCGGCACTCGATCAGGGACTGGCCGCGCTCATCTCCGACCTGGATGCGCGAGGCCTCTTGGATCGCACACTGATCATGGTGTCGAGCGAATTCGGACGGACCCCCAAGATCAACCGGACGGCGGGCCGCGACCATTGGCCCAAGGTCTTCTCGGTGATGTTGGCCGGCGGCGGCATCAAAGGAGGCATGATCTACGGCGCCTCGAACGCTACTGCCTCCGAGCCCGACCAGGACCCGGTCTCACCGGCTGACCTTGCCACGACGGTCTATCATCAACTCGGGATTGTCGCCGACAAGGAACTGATGGCACCCGGCGATCGCCCGATTGAGATCGTCAAAGGAGGACGGGTCTTGACCGACCTGATCAGCTGATCCAAGCCAAGAAACCACGGAGCAAATCGCCATGCGTGCGAATCGAGCGAGTTGGGCGGCGGCGTGGTTGTGCGCGTTCCTGGGTGGGATCGCGACTGTGCGCGCTTACGAACCGTCTGTCGCGGTGATCCGGCCGACCGGATTTCAGCGAGGCACGACGGTGGAGGCGACGTTTGCTGGGGCTCGCCTCGAGGACGCCCAAGAACTTCTCTTTTACGAGCCCGGCATCACGGTCAAAAAGATCACGCCCGTCAACGCCAACCAGATCAAGGCGACGTTGGAAGTGGCCCCTAGTTGCCGATTGGGAATCCACGCTGTGCGCGTCCGCACGGCGACGGGGATCAGCAACTTGAGGACCTTTACGGTTGGTGCTCTGCCGGTCGTCGAGGAAAAAGAACCCAATAGCGATTTCGCCTCGCCGCAGCCGATACCGTTGGATACGACTGTCAGCGGAATCGTCCAGAACGAAGACGTCGATTACTTTGTCGTCGAAGCGAAAAAAGGGGAGCGGATTTCGGCGGAACTCGAGGGGATCCGTCTCGGGTACACCTTCTTTGATCCCTATGTCGCCATCCTCGATGCGAAGCGTTTCGAATTGGCTCGCAGCGATGACTTTCCGCTGTTGCGCCAAGACAGCCTCTGCACCATCGTGGCTCCCGAAGATGGCAAGTACATCATCGAGGTCCGCGAGAGTGCATTCGGAGGCAACGGCAACTGCCACTATCGGCTCCACGTCGGAAGATTCCCTCGACCGATCGCCGTCTTTCCTCCTGGCGGCCGACCGGGAGAGACGTTGGAACTGGAGTGTCTCGACGCGACGGGAAGGACATGGAAACAGTCTGTGACACTCCCCACCGACCCTGCGTCGGACGAGTTCCTCTTCTTCGCTCAGGATGCTCACGGGATCGCACCCTCCCCCAACCACCTCCGGCTGGTCGATCTTCCCTCGACCAACGAAGCCGAGCCGAATGATGCTTACAACAAACCCAATACGATCACGGTACCGGGAGCGGTCCACGGACGGATCGGCAAGCCGGGTGATCATGACTTCTTCAAGTTCTCGGCCAAGAAAGGGCAACGTTTCGACATCCGCGTCTACGCACGCAAGGTCCTCCGGTCGCCACTCGATTCGGTTCTCATCGTGCGCCGCGCCAAGAACGCCTCGGGCGTGGTCAGCAACGACGACAGTGGCGGGCCGGACAGCTATGTCCGGTTCACCGCTCCGGAGGACGGAGAGTTCGTCGTCGAGCTGTACGATCATCTGCAAGGTGGCGGTCCGGACTACGTCTACCGTATTGAAATCGTCCCGGTGACTCCTCGCCTGACGATCAACCTTCCCGAGCGGTTCCGTTATGTTTCGACCGTCATCTCGGTCCCCAAGGGGAACCGCATGGCCTTTCTCGTCAATGCGGCTCGAGCCGACTTCGGCGGCGAGCTTTCGATCGAGTTCCCGGCGCTGCCTCCTGGAATCCAGGTGCAGGCGGAAAAGATGGCGGCCAACCGGTCGCAGATCCCCGTCCTGTTTTCAGCAGACGCATCGGCCAAGCCGGCCGGCGCGCTGACGCCGATTATTGGTCGCTGCGAAAAGCCGCCGGTGGTCGGAGGCTTAGACCAGCGCACGATGCTCGTGCGAGGCCAGAACAATCGGGACGTGTGGGGACACAACGCCGACCGCTTTGCGGTTGCTGTGACGGAGGAAGCTCCCTTCACACTGGAGTTGGTGCCTCCCAAGGTTCCCATCGTCCGCAACGGAACCATGGGACTGAAGGTCGTCGCCAAACGGAAGGAAGGTTTTTCGGCAGCGATTGGCGTTCGGATGCTCTACAACCCGCCGGGGATCAGCTCATCGGGAGCCGTCTCGATCCCGGCCGGGAAAAACGAGGCCGTGATTCCCATGACTGCCAGTGGGGGAGCGGCCATTCGCGAGTGGCCCATTGTGGTGATCGGTCGAGCAGGTACTCCCAAGGGCGCCGTCGACGTGTCGACCCAAATGGTCAATCTGAAAGTCTCCGACCACTACGTGCGAGCGCACATCGAGAAGTCGGCCGTGGAACAGGGCCAGGAGACGGAAGTGTTGGTCAACGTCGAGCAGGTTCAGCCATTTGAAGGCAAGGCGGCGGTCGAGCTGGTTGGCTTGCCGGCCAAAGTGACCTTGGTGGAAGGTCCCAAGACTTTCACCAAAGAAACGAAGCAGCTCGTTTTCAAGGTGAAGGCCGATCCGGGAGCCCGGCCAGGCCGCTACAAGAGCCTCACTTGCCGGATTCGTGTGCCGGAAAACGGCGACGTGATCACGCACGTCTTCGGCGGTGGCGAGCTCCGCATCGACAAGCCGCTTCCGAAACAACCGGCCCCTAAGGCTCAACCCAAGAAAGCAGCCAAACCGGCTCCCAAGCCGGCTCCCAAGAAACGACTCAGTCGTCTTGAACAACTTCGCCAAAAACGCAAGCAAGCCAAAGAAGGCGGCCAGTAAGCGCAACAAAAAGGAGGATGACCGTGAACACGCCGCGACTTCGTTTTGCCGTACCGGTCTGGTTGGCCCTTTCGGCCGCAATCGCCGGCGCCGCCGAATTCGCTCGCCTCGATGTCTACCCACCCAACGTGCGGCTCCAGACGCGCCGCGATTACCAGCGAGTCATCGCCGTGGCGACGCGACCGGACGGAGTTACCGTCGACGTGACCGACAAGGTCGAGTGGAAGTTCGCCGATCCTTCGCTCGTGCGGTTCGAGAATTACACCGTCTATCCGGCCAAGGATGGTGACACGGAATTGTCGGCGACATTTGCCGGAATGCAAGTGACGTTGCCCGTCACCGTTCGGCAGGCGACGGCCGAGCGTCCCATCAGCTTTCGGCTCGACGTCATGCCCGTCTTCGCTCGGACCGGCTGCAACACCGGAAGCTGCCACGGTGCGGCTCGCGGTAAAGACGGCTTCCGCCTTTCCCTGTTTGGGTTTGACCCCGCGGGCGATTATTACCGGATCACTCGGGAGATGGGAGCTCGCCGGATCGACCTGGCTGTTCCCGAAAGCAGCCTCCTGATGGAAAAAGCCGTTGGCTCGGTACCCCATACCGGCGGCAAGCGCTTCGATGTCGACAGTCCCTATTACCGCACACTTCTGCGGTGGCTCAAGGAGGGAGCTCCCAATGACGCGAAAACGCCGCCCAAAGTCGTAAAACTCGAGTTTTATCCGCCTCAAGCCGTTATCGAAGGCAAAGGAAACACGCAACGGTTCATCGCTCGCGCCATCTACGAAGACGGGACAGACCGGGACGTGACCGATCTGGCTGCGTTTTTCTCCAACAATGAAAGTTGCGCGACGATCGACCCCGACGGCAAAGTGACAGCGGATGCTCGAGGCGAAGCCTTCATTCTGGCCCGATTCGATGTGCATACCGTCGGTTGCCAGGTTCTGACACTCCCGAAGGACCTGAAGTACACGGCTCCGCCGATTACCGGCAACTACATCGACCAGTTGGTCGGAGAGAAACTCAAGAAGCTGCGCATTCTTCCAAGCGAGATTTGCACGGATGAAGAGTTCCTGCGCCGAGTCACGCTCGACATCACCGGGTTGTTGCCGACCGAGGAGGAATACCACGAGTTCATGAGCGACCCGGAGCCGAATAAGCGGGAGAAGCTGGTCGATCGCCTGCTCCAGCGCAAGGAGTTCTCCGAAATCTGGGCGATGAAGTGGGCCGAACTCTTAATGATCAAAACGACCAATCAGGTCAGTTACAAGGCCACGTATCTCTATAGCACCTGGCTGACGAACAAAATCGCCAACAACGAGCCGATCGATAAGATCGTGCGAGAATTACTCTCGGCGACCGGCGGGACCTTCCGCAACCCGGCTACCAACTTCTATCAGATCGAACGAAACACACTCAAGACAGCCGAGAACGTGGCTCAAATCTTTATGGGGCTTCGCACCCAGTGTGCTCAGTGCCACAACCATCCATTCGACCGCTGGACGATGGACGACTATTACGGCTTCGCCGCTTTCTTCTCGCAAATCGGTCGTAAGACCGGCGAGGAC
>WFWZ01000330.1 GCA_015490875.1 Planctomycetaceae bacterium | reverse complement strand
GGCCAGGAAGGCCACTGCCGCCTTTTGCCGAGCCGCTGGGATCGGGAAATAGCGCTGGTCGGCGTGGCCGTAGTAGAGATTCTTCTGTTCGAATCCGCCGACCACCGCCACCACATGCATCAACTCGCGATTGCGCTGCGACCAGACTTGACCGTACATGTTCTCCAAGAGCTCATAGTCTTCGCCCTTGCGGCAAGTGGCTGGAATGAGATAGCCGGCGATCCGATCGAGATTCGCCAGCCCCAATCGCGTCGCCTCGATCGAATCGGATCCGAGGTCCTCTGTCTGTCGCGTCGGGTCCTCGGAAGGATCGGCATGACCGAAGAGGAGCATTCGGTCCTTGGCCTGCCGATCCAACAATGCTTGACGACCTTTTTGCTCTTCCGCGTCGTTCGCATACTGCCGATAGCCCCACTCGACGGCGAAGTAATCGTACGGCCCGATCTTCGGGATGAGTGCGGCGCCGTCGCCCGGTTGAGCGACATAGTTGAAACGGCCATAGTCCATGATCGAGGCCTCGGTTCCGTGCTTCTTCGTGAATTCCGGATCGCGAAGATTGGCGATCGTGAAGGCCGACGAGGCTTTCATGTTGTGTGGGAAGCCGAGGGAATGGCCGACTTCGTGAGCCACGATGTAGGCGAGTAGTTCGCCCATCAACTCGTCGGGGAAGGGCAGCTTCTGGGCTCGCTTGTCGTTCGGCGATGCCTGGACGAAGTACCAGTCTCTCGCCAGCTTCAGGACGTTGTGGTAGATGCGAATGTCCGCCTCGAGGATCTCGCCGCTGCGAGGGTCGTGGACGTGAGGCCCGAAGGCGTTTTCGATACTCGCCGGCAGCCACCGAATCGTCGAAATGCGAGCATCTTCCGGGTCCCAATTCGGGTCCTCGTGCTCATCGGGAGCGTACTTGCCGATGATGGCATTCTTGAACCCGGCCTTTTCGAAGGCGGGCTGCCACATCTCGATTCCCTTCTTGACGTACTTCTTCCACTTCTCGGGAACACCTCGGCCGACGTAAAAGACGATCGGCTTCTTCGGTTCGGAAACCGCCGCCTTCGGATCTTTTTTCTCCAGACGCCAGCGTGTGATCAGACGCACCTGCTCCACCTGGTGGAAGCGGTCGTCGCCGAAGTCGGTGTAGCCGACCGTGAAGAAACCGACACGCTCGTCATGGATGCGGCCCTTCATCGGCTGGTCCGGGAGTCGCACCATGCTGTGATGGAGTCGCACCGTCACACCCGACTGACGAGGATCGCGCGCCGGAGCATGCGGCGATCGGCCGAACATCGTGCGCGGCGAACTGCCACCGAGACGGTACGTGACTTCGACGCGAGTCTCGATGTTGGTCGGGAATACCTTGATCACGTCGAGAAACGTGCGAGAGGAATCGAGTCCCGAGCCGCCAACCATGCGAGCCGCACTGAATTCCTTGACATCCGACGTGAAAAGGGAGGTGACGTCGATCACCGGAGCTTTGTCCTTACCCCAGGCTTTCACGGCGAAAACCTTGATGATGGGAAGCATGTTCGTGTGCTCCACCGCATACTCGATCGCCCCTTTCTTGCTCGTCCGGATCGAGTACTTCACATCGCGCAGCAGCACCTTCTCGCCTCGCAACTCCCATCGCACGACTCGGTCGGTCACGGGCATGCCGCCGTAGCTGTAACCTGCCTGAGTGGCATCGAGCTGGGTCACCCACAACATGTCCTTGCCGATCTGCGACGGCGGCAATTCGTAATAGATCTGGTCCTTGATGCGGTGCACGCGGAAGAGACCAACTTGCGTCTTGGCTTCTTTCGTGATCACCTCGTCATACGGCTTGACGCTGCTTCGCGATTTTTTCGACTTCTGTCCCGGCGATTTGGCCGCCGGCGCCACCTTCTTCTTGGGAGTTTCTTCCTTCTTGGGCGCCTGTCCCCACAACGGTACGGACCCTCCCATCAGAACCACGCCCAAAGACGCAGTCCACATGAACATCCACACGCGATCCCACCTTCGGTTGCCACTCATGTGCTTTCCTCAACTCAACTTGCCTAGAGC
>WFWZ01000329.1 GCA_015490875.1 Planctomycetaceae bacterium | reverse complement strand
CGGATCGAATGCCATCAGCGGAATCACCATCGTTGGAGCGATCGTAGTGGCGGGGACAGCGGCGCGAGTGGAGACTTGGATCGGATTCGCGGCGGTTGTGCTGGCGGCGATCAACGTCTTCGGCGGCTTTTTGGTGACGCACCGCATGCTGGCCATGTTCCAGCGGCGTTAGTCGGCTGAGCGACTCTTTGCTTGCCTTTTTGATGGGAAATCCGAGACCGTGGATACCTCGCTTTGGAACGTCGACGCGATCGAGAAGCTGGCCTACCTGATCGCCTCCGTCCTGTTCATCTTCGGGCTGAAACTGATGGCCCATCCTCGCTCGGCGGTGCGCGGCAATGTGCTGGGGGCATTGGGAATGGCCTTAGCCGTTGCCGTTGTCCTGATGCGCATTGACGCCTATGGAGTCGTGATCGCCGGACTGGTGGTCGGCGGAGCGATCGGAGCGGTCTTGGCTGTGAAGATTCAAATGACGGCGATGCCGCAACTCGTGGCGCTGTTCAACGGCTTTGGCGGTCTGGCTTCGGTGTTCGTGGCGGGAGGAGCCTTGTTGCAGAGCAAGGATCCGGCGCTCGACGAGCTATTGGCCACGGGCGCCTCGGGATTGATCGGCGCCGTGACGTTCTCCGGGAGTATCGTGGCGTTCGGCAAACTCCAGGAGCTGGCGTTGTTTCGCCGGCCGGCCAAGCTGCCTGCACAGCAGGCGGTCAATGCGTTGCTCGCGCTGGTCTGCGTCGTCCTGATCGGCGCCCTGGTTCGGGAACAGGCGTGGGCCTACATTCCGCTCGTATTGGTCGCGTTGGGGCTCGGTGTGGCGCTGACCAATCCGATTGGCGGAGCCGACATGCCGGTCGTCATCGCCCTGTTGAACTCCTACTCGGGACTGGCGGCCGCGGCGACCGGATTCGTGATCGACAACAATGTGCTTATCATCTCCGGGTCGCTCGTCGGAGCTTCGGGCGTAATTCTGACCAACCTGATGTGCAAGGCGATGAACCGGTCGCTCTTCAATGTCCTGTTCGGCGTGATGGGCGCCGAGTCGGCCGGTGGAGATGTCGACGAGATCTATGCGACGGTCCGCAGCACGACTCCCGAGGATGTCGCCTTGATTCTCGACGGCGCTCAGCGCGTCGTCTTCGTGCCGGGTTATGGAATGGCCGTTGCGCAAGCCCAGCATGCGGTGCGCAACCTGGCGAAGCTCTTGGAGGAACGAGGCGTGGAGGTCCAGTATGCCATCCACCCCGTCGCTGGGCGGATGCCGGGGCATATGAATGTCTTGCTGGCTGAGGCGGACGTGCCGTACGAACAACTCGTCGAAATGGACGACATCAATCCGACGATGGACACGGTCGATGTGGCGATCGTGGTCGGAGCGAACGACGTCGTCAATCCGGTGGCTCGGACTGATCCCAACAGCCCCATCTACGGCATGCCCATCATCGATGTCGACAAGGCTCGCACGGTGGTGGTGATCAAACGCAGCCTCAGTCCGGGCTTTGCGAAGATCCCCAACCCTCTCTTCGCTGCCGACAACACATTGATGCTCTTTTCGGATGCCCAAAAGGCGCTGATCGAAATCGGCTCGGCACTCAAGGAAGGCTGATATCTTCCCAGCGCCCAAACCGATTCTCGGGCGGCGTTTCGGCGCCACGTTTGGTCGATCCGTGCGGTCCCTTACTGGCCGGTCGTTCCCGTTTTTTCGTTCTTCTCCGTGCAGGCGGCAATCTCGAGCCCACCCTTGGCAACCGGCTCATCGAGGGCCGATAATAGGATCGTGGGATTCGGTAGTCGTCCGGCAGGCCGGGCCCCTGATACGTGGGATGGGAACGAGACTGCCAGCGGTGATGGGAGGTCTTATGAAGGGCGTATTGGCGGTCGTCCTGGCTGGCGGGAAAGGGTCACGGCTGGAACCGTTGACACGAGATCGAGCCAAGCCTGCCGTACCTTTCGGCGGAATCTATCGGATCATCGACTTCGCCCTTTCGAACTGTCTCAACAGCGGCATCCGCCAGATGCTCGTGTTGACTCAGTACAAGGCGATGAGCCTCGATCGGCACATCAATCTCGGCTGGCGCCGCTTCTTCTGCTGGGAACTGGGCGAGTTCATCGACATCGTGCCTCCCCAGCAGCGCATCGACGAGCACTGGTACCAGGGCACCGCCGATGCAGTCTACCAGAACATCTATGCCATCGAGAAGCATCACCCGCAATATGTCGTGATTCTGGCGGGTGACCACATCTACAAGATGAATTACCGCACGATGGTGGAATACCATCAAGCGAAGAACGCCGATTTAACGATCGCGGCGCTGCGGGTTCCCCGAGATGATGCCCGGCAGTTCGGTGTAATCGAAGTCGATGCGGATGATCGCATTGTCGGGTTCGAAGAGAAACCACCCGAGCCCAAACCGATTCCCGGAGACGATGGTCATTGCCTCGCGTCGATGGGGATTTATGTATTCAACGCGAGGTTCCTCTTCGAGCAACTTTGCCATGACGCGACCGATCCGGGAAGTGCTCACGACTTCGGTCGTAACATCATCCCGTCGGTCATTCGCGACTACCGCGTTTTCGCGTTTCCATTCCGAGACGAGAACCGGAAGGAAGATGCGTACTGGCGAGACGTCGGTACGATCGACGCCTACTACGACGCCAACATGGACCTGGTCGAAATCGATCCTCAACTGAATCTGTACGACGCCGACTGGCCGATCCGCACGTATCAACCGATCTTGCCGCCGCCCAAGTTCGTCTTTGGAAGCGATCCCGACTCAGCGCGGCGGGGCCAGGCGATCGACAGTGTCGTCTGCCAGGGCACGATTATTTCCGGAGGAACAGTGAAACGCTGCATCGTGGGACCTCGCGTGCGCGTCAACAGCTACGCTTCGGTCGAAGAATCGATCCTGTTCCAGGGCGTTTCCGTGGGCCGGCACGCTCGCGTCCGCCGGGCCATTCTGGACAAAGGAGTGCGCATTCCCGAAGGCGTGGAGATCGGGTTCGATCCGGAGTTGGACCGGCAGCGAGGCTTCACCGTCAGTGACGGGGGAATCGTTGTGATTCCCAAAGGAAGCGGTGTGGAGTTGCTCAACGCGGCCACCGCCAGTTGCCACGTTTGAGCATCATAGGGCGGGCGGGAGTCGAACATGGCGAGTCGCCAGAAGGCCCGAGGCGCATCGTGGCTCGCGAGTTTTCTGTTGGTAACCGTTTGCTTGACTTCACTCGAGCGACTCTCGGCCGAATCTCCTATCGACGGTGAGCGCGCTTACCGCTATTTGAAGCTGTTGTGCCAATTCGGGCCCCGCCCGACGGGAAGTCCGGGGATGCAACAGCAGCAGCGGTGGCTCACCGAGCACTTTCAGCGGCTGGGAGCTCGCGTGCGACGCCAGGAGTTTCAGATCCGGCATCCGGTCACTGGCGAAGGCGTCACGGTCGTCAACTTGATCGCCACGTTTCATCCTCAGCGAACCGACCGCATCCTCTTGGCCGCTCATTACGACACGCGCCCCTTCCCGGACGCAGAACGAGATCCTCGCCGACGGCGTGGCGTCTTCGTAGGAGCCAACGATGGCGCGAGCGGACCGGCGCTGCTGTGTGAACTGGCGCATCACTTGTCCGCCTATGACGGCCCTTACGGCGTCGACATCGTTCTCTTCGACGCCGAAGAGTTCGTCTTCGGGACTCGCCGGGATCGCTATTTTGTCGGGTCGGAATACTTCGCCCGGGACTATGCATCGAACCCGAACGGAGTGCGGTATCGCGCAGGGGTTCTACTCGACATGATCGGCGACGCCGATCTTCAGCTCTACCCCGAGAAGATCAGCATGCAATACGCCAAGCCGATCGTAAAGGATTTGTGGAACATCGCCGAAGAGCTGGGGATTCGCGAATTCCGGCCTCGCGTTCGCCACGAAGTCCGGGACGACCACTTGCCGCTCAATCGAATCGCCCGGATTCCCACTGTCGATCTGATCGACTTCGACTATCCGCGACCGGGAACGCGGAGGAGCTACTGGCACACGCAACAAGACACCCCGGACAAGTGTTCGGCCGAATCCTTGGAAAAAGTCGGTCGCGTCGTTTGGACCTGGCTGACGCGCTTGCAATAGCGCAGCCGGTTAAACCACATCAGGCCGGATGGGAATGGGGCGGCGGTCTCCGGGAACTTCGACAGCGACATACGTCACTTGAGCTTCCGTGAGTTGCACCTGCGTGCCGTCTCGGTCGGCCGACACGTCGACATGCATGGTGACGGAAGTGCGTCCCCAACGCAGCGGCCGTGTTCGAAAACTGACGACGTCTCCAACGAAGACGGGCTCATGAAATTCCACCTGATTCATCGCCACCGTAACCAGCACGCGAGCGGGCCAGCCGTTGCTGCGGATGGCATGACGAGCTCCGATGGCGCCGGCCTGGTCGATGTAACTCAAGAGCACTCCGCCGAAGATCGTGCCCATCGGATTGGTATCGCGAGGCATCATCGAGGCCTTGAGCGCCAAGTAGGCCTCGGAGGATTCGTGTGACGATGCATCCATGGGTCGAGAGCTCTTTTGGTAATGGAACGTCACTCGGCGTAAGGCCGGCTGCGGATCACGCCGTCTTCGGGACTGCTTGCGCTGGCATAGAGCCGCTTGGGGATCCGGCCTGCGAGAAACGCCAGACGTCCCGCCATAGCCGCATGTCTCATGGCATGAGCCATCGTGACCGGCCGGCGGGCATGGGCAATGGCCGTGTTGAGCAGCACGCCATCGACCCCCAGTTCCATGGCAGCCGCCACGTCGCTCGCCGTCCCGACACCGGCATCGACGATCACCGGATAGTTTGGATCGTCCCCCTTGAGGTATTCCAGGCAGATGCGGATATTGTTCGGATTGAGGATCCCCTGCCCCGAACCGATCGGACTGCCGGCCGGCATGACAGCCGTGGCGCCCGCTCGCTTTAGTTTCATCGCGGTCACCGGATCATCGCTGGTGTAGCACAGCACGAGAAACCCGTCAGAGACGAGTTGTTCGGTAGCCTTGAGCGTCTCGATCGGATCTGGAAGGAGTGTCTTGCGGTCACCGAGGACCTCGAGTTTCACCCAGTCGGCACCGGCGTTTCCCAGGCCGCGCAGGATTTCTCGCCCCAGTCGGGCAGTGCGCACGGCGTCGGCTGCGGAGAAGCACCCGGCCGTGTTGGGAAGCAACACCAGCCGCTCGGGATCGAGGTAATCGAGAATGTTTCGGCCGGCGCGGTCGTGGAGTCGTTCGCGACGCACGGCGACCGTCACGCACTCGGCCCCCGAAGCCTCCACAGTCTCACGGAGCACTTCGAAGTCGTCATATCGGCCGCTGCCGACAATGAGCCGGCTGGTGAACGTGTGCGGTCCGATACGGAGGGGCGCATCAGTCACTGAGGCGGACTGTTCTGCAGCTTCCTGGGAAGCTTGTGCCATGAGTGCGTCAACCTCCTCCTACGAATCCGACGATTTCCACGTCATCCCCGGCAGCCAGTTGCACCGAGGCGTGGTCTTCTCGAGGCACCAATTGTCCGTTGACCTCGACGGCCACGCGGCGCTCATCCCGCTCCAAGGTGCGCAACAACTGGGCAACGGTCAGAGGCGCCTCGAGCTGTATCGTTTGACCATTGACAGTGAGTTCCAACGTCACGGCTCTCATTCGCGAATCAAATTGGGATGGCGTACCGAGCCGGATGCCAACTTGATGAAAGGTCCCGCCTGCGGATGATTACTCGTGTATGCCGACGTATTCCACGGTGTACCATAGGCGACGAACTTGCCGGTACTCCCGTCGACGATATAGACGACGGCGCCTCCCATGCGTGTTGTCCGCGACGTTCCCATGAAGTTGGAAATGCCCGTCACCATCAACAGCCGCGCGCTTTTCGTATCAGTGATCTGGAGGTCGTCGTAGACGGTGGCTGTCTTGAACTGAGCCACGACCTGGCCGACACCGGCGGGCGTCGGACGTCCCAGCCGCCGTCCAAGCACGAAACACGTGAGTTCGCCTTGCACCGGATCAAGCAAAAAGACGCCTTCCACGTCGCCACCTACCGGTCCGGTGGCAATGGCGAACTTGTCACTGCTGTCCGATGCGGCGGCCTCGAGTGGGATGTTGGGCAGCACCAACGTCGCCGGACCGAAGTGCCGGTGATGCCATCGTCCCGCTACGAACCCGACAACGCCAACGGCGATCACCCCGGCGACCACGCCAACCCATCGAACAGAAGCTCGTTTTGCCATCTCCACCTTCTCCTTTGCCTGAATCGCTGACTGGATCTTCCCGCCCCGATTCGAACCGCCCCATTCCCGCGGGCGAGTCCCGCCCGCCGAACGCCTCGACGATTCTCAGGCGGGCATCTTCCTCATTGTAGACGATTTTGTTCGAGCGGCCATGACCGATCGCTCAGTCCTCGTCCCTCGGCTCTGGAGTCTCCATCGGCGATCTGATAAAACACAGCCTGGAATTGGTATGTTTTTCGTGAGGCAACGTGTTTCCTGCTCGGCCGGAGTCGAACGCTAGGACGCCCGAAAAGCGGCCTCCTGCAGGATCCACGGCGACTCGACGTGAAGGGTGTACACGAACAGGGAGAAGTCCGATGGCCATCAATGAACCTCTTGGTCGGAAACTGCGCATGGGTCTGGTCGGAGGCGGCCGCGGGTCGTTCATCGGCCGCGTCCACGCCACCGCTGCGATCCTCGACAACCGAGCCGCAGTCGTGGCGGGAGCCCTTTCCTCCGATCCGCAACGGGCCAAAGAGTCGGCTCCCGATTACGACATTGCCGACGACCGCGCCTACACCTCTTTTACCGAGATGTTCGAAAAGGAAAAGGCTCGTGACGACGCCATCGACTTCGTCTCGATTACCACACCCAACCACATGCATTTCCCTGTCGCCAAGGCGGCGGTCGAGGCAGGCTTCCACGTGATCTGCGACAAGCCGATGACGTTCGACCTGGCTCAAGCCGAAGAGTTGCTCGCCCTCGTCGAACAATCCAACATCGTCTTCGCCGTGACGCACAACTACACCGGCTACCCGCTGGTCCGCCAGGCACGGGAAATGGTCCAAAGCGGCGAACTGGGAGAGATCCAGGCGATTCGCGTCCATTACATCCAGGGATGGCTTCGCAGTCGTTTGGAAAAGACCGACCAAAAGCAGGCGTCATGGCGCACGGACCCTTCCAAAAGCGGCGCTGCGGGCTGTTTCGGCGACATCGGCACGCACGCCTTCAACTTGGCTCGATATATCTGCGGCGTGCTCCCCGAATCGGTGAGCGCTCACCTGAAGATCTTCGAAGAAGGTAGAAAGCTCGATGATTACGGCACCGCAGTTATCCGCTTCGAAAATGGAGCTTTGGGGACTGTTACCGCCTCGCAGATCAGCCACGGCCGCGAAAACGATCTCTTTATCGAAGTCGATGGCACCAAGGGCGCCATTGCCTGGCGCCAGGAAGAGCCCAACGTCATGGTCTTCCGCCAAAACGGCCAGCCTCACAAACTCTATACGCGTGATCCCAACGGACCGCACATCAACGAAGCGGGGCGAGCGGCGTGCCGGTTGCCCGCCGGCCACCCCGAAGCCTTCTTCGAGGCATTCGCCAATGTCTATCGAGCAGCATTTGATGATATGGCTCGTTTGGCAGGGGGAGAGTCGATCGAACGTGTCCAAACGGTCTACCCGAACGTGTATGATGGAACCGAGGGGATGTACTTCATTCAGCAGTGCGTCGCCAGCAGCCGCGAAAACGGCGCCTGGCTGCCGCTGAAACATCCCAAGGCTCGCCCCTGATGCCTTCGCGCTGCGACCGATGGCAGTCTCGGCCGGTGAAAGCAGCATCCGGGGCGGGGCGGTCCCTCGCACCCGTTTGAACTCGAATGCCTGACTCGGCCTCAAGGAACCCTGCCCACATGTCGCTCCGTGCCGCCAGCTTCGCCGTGCTCGCTCTTTGCCTGCTCACCGCTTCATGTGAGTCGCCCGGTCCAGCGTCGGAAGCTGCCGGCACTCGCGAGTCACCTATTCCGGACACGGCAACGTTGGTGGCTCGTATCGACGACGAATTGGCGTACACGCGAGACAAGCGGGTACTATCGCTCGAGACCAACGCCGCCTGGCAGATCCTCCACGGCGTCCTCGCGTTCGGCCGCGACTTCACGGTCGAACACCAAGGTCGAACGATCAAAGTCGTAGATTACTTACTCCAGGGAGGCACCCTGCGCGGCTGGGATCCCGAACTGCTGACGGTTGGGGATCCACCACGCACCACGGCTCGGTTGCTGCTGGCGCCGGGAACGAAATCGGGTCAGGGACATCCCGACCAGTGGCTCGCCGTCCTCGCTCAGTGCGATCTGCCTCCCGAGCAACCGGTGCGCATCGGTGAAACCGAAATTCCGTTTCGAGAGCTCATCGATCAGATGCTCCGGGACGTCCACCGCAACGTCGACCGCGAGTACAGTTGGACGCTCATCGCAGCGACGTGGTATTACCCCACAACGCACACCTGGCGCGCCAGCGACGGCAAGGAATGGTCGATCGAACGCCTCGTTCAAATCGAGTTGGAACAAGAACTCGCCGAAAGCGCATGCGGGGGAACTCACCGGCTTATTGGACTAGCTATGGCTTTGGATCGTCGAAAAAGGGACGGACAGCCCATCGATGGCGTGTGGCGAGAAGCGCGGGAGGTGATCGACCGAACCGCCAGGCGAGCTCGCGAACTCCAAAACGCCGACGGCTCGTTCTCGACCGATTACTTTGTTCGACCGGCCCAACATCCCGATTTGAAAGAACATTTGGGAGCAACCGGCCACACGTTGGAGTTCCTGGCCGTGAGCCAGCCGCCCGAAGTCCTTGCCGAACCGTGGGTGCGCCGAGCTGCCAACCGGTTGACCCATCTGTTCCACGTCACGCGTTCGGTCCCCCTGGAATGCGGCGCACTCTACCACGCCGCTCACGGACTGGTCCTCTATCGGCAGCGCGTCGCGGGCACCTCTCCCACAGATGGCCAAGGAACGTAAGAAGCCGTCATCGAGTTCCCGGTCGCAACGAACGCATGCGAAGATAGGAACACCCGAGCGAGTTGTGTTGTACCCTTGATGAAAGTTTTTAGAAGAGCATCTACGATGACGAACCCTTCACACCATGCAATCTTTCTTCCTTTTGCCCATTGGTCTCTCCGTTTCGCGGTGCCGATCATCGTGCTTACCGCGTGCTTCCCGTTGCTAGCGCAAGAGCCCCGCGACAATCCCGTGCCGGTCATCTTCGATACGGACATCATGGGCGACGTGGACGATGTGGGAGCCATAGCCGTTTTGCACGCGCTGGCCGACCGCGGGGAAGTTCGGATCCTGGCAATGGGTGTCTCGTCGAAACACGAGAAGTCGCCTCTTTGCTTGAGTGCCATCAACCTGTACTTCCGGCGAGGCGACTTGCCGATCGGGCGTCCCCAGGGCGATGCATTCTTGAGGGACTCGAAGTATAACGCCCAGATCGCCGCAGAGTTCCCCCATCCTCTGTCATCGGCTCAGGACGCTCCAACGGCACCCCAGCTTTATCGGCAGGCGCTGGCCCACGCTCCCGACCACTCCGTCGTGATGATCTCCGTCGGCCAGCTCACCAACTTCCGTGACTTGCTCTACACATTGCCAGATCGCCATAGCCCACTGAGCGGCCCGGAACTGGTCGCCAAGAAAGTGCGTCGGTGGGTTTGCATGGGAGGCAAGTTTCCTCGCGGAAAAGAAGCCAATCTCTTTCATGACGGTCCGGCCGCCGCTGATGCGATCGCCCACTGGCCGACACCGATCGTCTTTTCCGGTTTCGAAATCGGCGTTCGAATCAAGACGGGCGGGAAACTGGCGTCTCTTCCCAAGAGCAGCCCCGTTCGCCGAGCGTACAAACTCTACAACGGTGTCCGTCCGCATTTCAGTTGGGATCAGACGGCTGTCCTGTACGCGGTGCGTCCCGATTCCCAAAACTGGCGATGTTCGGAACCGGGCATCTGCCACGTCTTTCCCGATGGAACGAACCAGTGGATCGCCCGCGAGGATGGCAAGCACCGCTACTTGATCCAGCAAGCCGAGCCGACCGAGACCGCCAAAACAATCGAATCGCTGATGCTGCACCAACCGGCGCAACCGTGAACACATTGCGTACTTGGCGACCTTAACGATCTCATACGGCTACCGGTGCCGGAATCCGAGGATGAGGGTCATATCCGACGAGCTCGATGTCCTCGTAGCGGAACTCGAAGAGCGACCGCACATCGGGATTCAGTCGCAGCTTCGGAAGGTCTCGCGGGGTACGCTCAAGCTGCAACCGAGCTTGATCGATATGGTTGCGATACAGGTGCACGTCACCAAAGGTGTGGATGAACTCGCCGGGCTGGAGGTTGCAGACTTGAGCCACCATCGACGTGAGGAGCGAGTAGGAGGCAATATTGAAGGGGACTCCGAGGAAGACGTCGGCACTGCGCTGGTAGAGTTGGCAAGAGAGCCGGCCGTTGGCGACGTAGAACTGGAACAAGACGTGGCACGGAGCGAGTGCCATTTTCGGAAGGTCGGCGACATTCCAAGCGCTCACCAACAAGCGACGTGAATGAGGTTGCGTACGAATCTGATCGATTACTTGGGAAAGCTGGTCGACGTGTCCGCCATCGGGAAGCGGCCAACTTCGCCACTGAGCTCCATAGACCGGCCCGAGTTCTCCGTTTTTGTCGGCCCACTCATCCCAAATCGTGACGCCGTGTTCCTGGAGCCAGCGCACATTTGTGTCGCCCCGCAAGAACCAAAGCAACTCGTAGACGACCGACTTCCAATGAACGCGCTTGGTGGTCAGCAGAGGAAACCCCGACTGCAAGTCAAATCGCAACTGTCTGCCAAAGAGGCTCAACGTTCCCGTCCCCGTCCTGTCGGGCTTCGGCACGCCCTGGTCGAGAATCTCCTGCAACAGTTCCAAGTAGATCTGCATGACCGTCCTCGTTCGCGTTTTGGCTCTAAACCACCGTGCGCGATTGTGCGACACTGACATCCCTATGCCGCATAGTAGCGATTCTAGCGTGGACGAACATATAGACTGGGAAACGTCCTTCTTGAATACTATGATTGGCTGCTTTCACGGCCACGCTACCCCAAGAGGCTTTCTCAAAGCTCCTTTCGTCCCAGAATCGCGCACGGTGCTCTGGCAGATTTCTTCTTCTGTCGCCTACCGACAAACCTCCTCTGGAACTAGCGCCATCCGCCGATCGGACGGATGACCCGTCCCAGCAGCCGGGCCGATCCAAGATCGTCTCGCCGAAAGCGGCTGTCGATCGAAGCCGGTTGATTGTCGCCTGCTAGAAAGAGTGTCGCAAGCGGGGACGGTGCTTCCCAACGAGACGCGTCGCCGGCCGGTCCGAAGTAATAGACATCGCGGAACAACCGGCAACGTCCTACAAGCAGCGTGCCTTTCCGACAGCCGATCGCCACAGGCCGCGAAATGCCACCGGCCGGAGAAGCGATCGAGACATTGCACGAGGCAATCGTACGCCCGTCGACCAGCAGCACCAGGCGACGATCCCACATGCCCCACTCGACGCGGCGATACCGCTTGCCGCTGACCGGTACATTCCAGGGACGCTCTGCGAGCCGCTTTCCATTTTCCGTTACGGTAACTCGCCCCGCACTCACATCGACTCGGGCCACCCACGTCACCGCCTGTAGTCTCAGCCGCAACATCCAGATGGCATCGGCCGACCAGCGAAGCTCGCCTTCCAAGACAAGATCGGGAACGGCATGCAAAGGAGCTCGAGCCCGATCCCCGTTGTACCCAACGACGTCGTAGACCGGCATTTCCTCTTCGCGGTCGCGAGGCGGGCGGGCATCGGAGAAGCTGGACAAGTGGTGGTACTCGAGCCACGCCTCCCGGTCGGTTCCTCGCTGTCCTTCCATTGATCGCCAGGCGCCTCCCCAGCGCTCCCATGCTCGAGGCGGCACGGCGTGCCATCGCTCGGGCGACCCTTGAAACGAGGGACGATAGTCGCTGTCATGCACGAGCAAGCGCTGTTGGCAGAACTCCGCGTACGATTTGCGGGCGATCTTCCCGTCGATCCAGACATCGCCGTCGACGAGGGCCAGCGTCTCGCCGGGGAGTGCCAGGACGCGCTTCGTCACGTATCGCCCGTTTCTCGTGCGCAGAGCGACGACTTCCCAGCGACGAGGTGCACGCCACCACATTGGCAGCGTGTCGATCCACACTCGGTCGCCGGGACGAGCGTGCTGTGGGAGGACACGGTTACGGCGATAGCCGCAGTTGAAGCAGGTCACGAGACTCCCCACACGGTGCGTTGCCGCGTCGGCAGTCAGCGGCGCGAAGCAGTCCTCACATCGAAGAGCGTAGTGGCGATTGAGCAAGAACGGGGCCATTGAGGAAGAGGCGACGCGAACCGGGCGCAGCCATCCGTCGAGCGTGACGAGGCGCACGATTACCAAGACGGCGGCCAATCCCCAGAGAACGCGACGTCGCCAAAGCCGCCGACGTTGGGTGCGTTCCTCTGAAGGGCTTGAGTTTTCTGACCACTCCGAGGGGCTGGGTGCGCCGGCACGTGTCGACGTTCGACGAAGATCGCTCACGGACCTCTCTCCCGTGCCGGCATCAACGATCGGACGAATCGCGGCCCGTGTCGAGCACCGCCATAAAAGCTTTCTGCGGGATATCGACTTTGCCGATCGACTTCATCCGCTTCTTGCCCTCACGCTGCTTGGCCCACAGCTTGCGTTTGCGAGTGATATCCCCGCCGTAGCACTTGGCCGTCACGTTCTTGCGCATCGCGGGGACGGTTTCGCGCGCGATGACGCGGCTTCCGATAGCGGCCTGCACGGCCACCTCGAACAGATGCCGGTCGATCTCACTCTTGAGTTTCTTGACAATGGCTCGTCCTCGGCGCTGGGCGTCGGCCCGATCGCAGATCACCGAAAGAGCATCGACGCGTTTGCCGTTGACCAGGACATCGAGTCGCACCAGATCGGCCGGCTCATAGCCCAGCAGTTCATAATCCATCGTCCCATAGCCGCGCGTGGCACTTTTGAGTTTGTCGTGCAAGTCGTAGATCACTTCGGCCAGCGGCAGGTCGTACGTCAGCATGGCTCGCGTCGTCGAAAGATACTCCGTCCCTCGCGTCACCCCGCGGCGTTCCTGGCACAGTTTCATCACCGCACCGATGTACTCGGTCGGAACCACGAAGTTGACGCGAACGATCGGCTGCCGGAACTCGGCGATCTCGCCCGCGTCGGGCACTTCCTGCGGCCGATGGATCTCCTTCACTTCACCGCTGCGCGTCGTGATTTCGTAGGTGACGTTGGGAGCGGTCTGGACGAGGTCGAGATTGGCTTCTTGTTCGAGCCGCTGTTGGATGATCTCCATGTGGAGCAGTCCGAGGAATCCGCATCGAAAGCCGAATCCCAGCGCATCGCTCGTCTCCGGCACGAACTCGAAACTCGGATCGTTGATCGAGAGCTTCTCGAGGGCATCCCGCAGTTCGGCGAAGTCTTGACCGTCGGCCGGATAGAGGCCGCAGTAGACCATGCG
>WFWZ01000328.1 GCA_015490875.1 Planctomycetaceae bacterium | reverse complement strand
GCATCAGTCCCAACATCTTCTGCGTGTTGTGCCAAAAGTCGGTCAGATCGCCGGATACGAACAACAACAGAAGCACCATGGCTCCGACGACCGACAGACACCCCAGCAGGAATCGGCCCAGGCCTCGCTCCCAATAGAAGCTGATCCAAAGAGGAAGCAAGAAAAGCGGATAGTAAATCACGCCGCTCGCCAAGCCGATGAAGATGCCGGCAAGCAGCGGCCGACGGTAGAGCACGATCGCCCAGCTCAACAAAGCAGCCGGCAGGACGTGGTCGACCCGACCGGTCATCTGCGACGTGTAAGGTACGATCATGTAAATCAACGCGGCCCCCACCCCCATCTTCAGGTTCTTGAAGTGCCAATAGCCGACGCCGACCAGAGCCAACAGCACTGCCAGATGAGACAAGATGGCGATCGTCTTGGCGATGACCGTGCACTGCTGGAAAAACCGAACATAGTTGCGGCTTGTCGGAGCGAGCGATTCGAGTGGCACCTGTACTTGCGTTCCGCGAGCCGTAATCAGTTGCACCGAACGACCAGTGACGCCCGCATAGCGAGCCTCCAGCGTTACGAACGATTCATTCGTATCCTCGCTCGTTTCCGCCTCCTCCGCCACAATCTTCTCCGGCAGCGCCGATCTGCGAATGCGCCATGGTAACTCCAGGTGCTCGCCACTCTCCTCGATCCGCTCTTCGACTCGCGTATCCACCGGGGCCGTAGGCAGCGACGGCAACATGAAGAGCACGGCATAGCCGGGGCCGTTTCGTTCCAAACCGTCTCGGTCCCGGGCTTCGCCACTCATCAACCGAGCCGCCTCCACGGGGCCGCGCAGGTCCTCCGGCTTGGGATGGCTGATGACGACGTTCGCCATCAAGAAGATGTAGAAAAAGACGATGAGGAAAACCATGCCGCCGATCGTCAGGTTCGGTTCCAGGAGCGGCCGGCGAACCATCATGGGATCGACCAAGAGCCGGATCAAGAGTAGGCCGCTGACGAGAAAGAGCCAAATGAAGCCGGCTCGCTCGATCTTCCGCCCGTACTCGAAATCGTTCGCCAGATCGGGTGGCAGCTCCTCGAGATTCCATTCCGTGAGCAGCGCGTCGGCCGGCGCATCCTCGCCCGCCTCCGCCTCGTCGGGTCCGTTCTCCTGACCTCCCGATTCCAAGATGCGCTCGACCGCTTGTTCGGGATCAAGAGCCGCCAAGCGAGCTCGGTGCGTCTCGAGTGCCTCCCGCTCGAAATCCCGGCCCACGTGAACCAAGAGCAAACCGGGAGCCAGCAGGATCAGCAGGATCAGATCGAGATTGCGCACGCTCCACACGCGATTGAACTTGAAGAACAGCGCAATCAGCAAGAGGGAAGACAGATAGACCCAAGTCGAGGGGGCTACCTGTTCGTATTGAAATAGGATATCTCGCATCGATCGTCCAGCTCGCCGACGCCGCGCACCACAACTAATGTTGTAAACCGCTGCCGCGGCGGAATCAACCATTGCCCGCATGCGACGGGTGACGGGCCGGCACCCCCTGTCCAGTCATACCGATCAGGAAGGCTGCACGGGCCCCGTGGCATTTTCCAAGCGACGCCGGGCTTCGTCCGACCAGGGACCATCGGGAACCAGGCGGAGGAACTGCTGCCAGTGGCGATGCGCTTCCGTCGACTTCCCTAGATGAGTATAGGCCTCCGCCAAGTGAAAATGGGCGTCCGCATAGTCCGGATGCGTCTGCAAGGCTCCTTCCAACGCCGCAGCCGCCCACTCCCATTCCCCGCATTCAGCCAGCAGGCATCCGAGATTCGCCCGAGCCTCGACGAAATCCGGGTCCAATTCGACCGCCACCCAGTACCGTTCGCGAGCCGCTCCCACGTCGCCGAGCCGATAAAGGACCTCGGCCAACTGGAAACAAAGATCCGGCTGAAGCCCCTCCTCGACCAGAGCCGCACGGTACCACCGGACCGCCTCGGCCAACTCGTTCCGGTCCTCATGCTCCCACGCCTGCTCGCGACAAGACCGTTCCTCGCCCGCTTCCTCGTCCCCCGACTCTCGAACTGACCGCGTTACCGAAACGACATCCGGTGCGGCCGCATCCTCGTTGCCTCCCTCCGAAGCCACTCGGTCGAAGTCGAAACGCCACTGCCCGTCGGCTCCCAAGAGTCCCCGGTCGGCGCGAACCAGCAACTCGCCGTGTTCGACAATCATCGAGAGCTGCTCGAGCGACTGGCGGGCAGCCGGCAGGTAGCGCGCAAGCTGCTGAAGTTTCCGCTCGAGCGACTTCGGAGACATGCCGTCGGCGACGAGTCGAGCCAGTTGGCGAGCGACGGCAACTTGAGAGAAGTCGAAATAGGCGAGCCGGTGAATGACCTCGACCGGTTGCAGCCACCCTTTGCGATGCCACCGCCGGATGACGGCGACCGGAAGACCTAGCAACTCGGCCAACATGGCGGCCGTGTAGCGACGGCTCGCCGGAGCCGCCTCGAGTCTCCCCACACGCTCCCAAAACTCTGTCTCGGACCAGATCTCCAGCCGACCCGCATCGGCCGCTTGTAGCAACCGGTCATCCAACTGGGATTCGCTCGAAGCAATCGGCAATTCGGCTTCGCCCAGAACCAGGCAGTCGACCTGCGGGTCTTCGGGGGCGACGAGGATCCCCCCCTCGTCCCGCACGATCTGCCGAGCCTCGCGCAGACTGGCTCCTCCAAGCTTCCCTACAAATGCCAGTCGCTTGCCCGCGAGATGCGCCATCACTCGGCCGGCGGCTTGTCCAACTTGGGCTTGCCGGTGGGAGTCGAATCGTCGGCCGGCTTCGGGGAGTTCATTTCGACGTCCTCGAGCCCGTCGCTACCGGACGCTCCTTTGTCACTATCGCTCGGTTTGCCGGCCGACTCTTGGGGCTTCCGGTCCGCAGACTTCTTGTCCGACGATGTCGACTCGCCCGACGAGTCTTTCTTCGACTCACCACTTTCCGCCGGCTTTTGCACGGTCTGCGGCTGCGAAGGAGGCGGCGAGGAAAGGGTGGGAGCCGGCATCGTCGGCGCCGAATAGTAGGTGGTATCGCTGGAAGGTACCGGCAGCGGGTTGCCGCAAGCGTCGACGGGGACTTTTACGACAACGGTCTTGGCGACGTATCGAGTCTCTTTGTGGGCGACCCATCGAGGCACAAGCTTGCGGACCGGCTCGACGCGTTCCTCCTCAACGTACTTCAAGACGCGTACCGTCTCAGGCTCTTCCCGCACCTCGTACTCCATCCGCGTCGTCACGACCGGCACCTTGCGGACGACTTCTTCGCGGACCCACTTGCACGTCTTCACCGGCACCTTCTGGACCACCGTCTCGGTGACCGGCTTTTGGACGGTGACCGGCACCTTGCGGACTTGGACTTCCTGCTGGTACTTGAGAACCCGCACGGGGACCTGCCGAACCTCTTCTTGCGCGACGTACTGCGTCACCTGCACCGGCACTTTTTCGACAACAGTCTGAGGTACGTACGTCGTCTGAGGAACCTGCTTCGTCACGACGTTCGGCACGACCACCGGCTTGGTGACCAGTTGACTGGGAGTCGACTCGGGCACCCAGTGAAACCCGCGGCGCTGGACGACCTGCTGACCGGTGAGCGGGTCGACGTAGACGGTACGCGGGAGCCACCGGAGACGATTGCGTGTCGTTCCCGGAACGACTGTCGTTTGGTTGACCACGACCGGTTGATTCTCGAGCACCGTTCGGTACGTGACGACGGGGCGATACTCGACGCGCTGCCGCTCTTGTTCGACGGTGACGGTTTGCGGCCGGTAGACGACGCGCTTTTCCTCACGCATCTGCTCTTCCCACACCGGCTTCTGGACGACGACGCGCTCTTCGCGAATCTGCTGCTCGGTCTGCCAGCGCGTTTGCTGATACGACCGCTCTTCGTAATGCGTTTCCCAAACGGGCTTGAGCACCGTGTAGCGTTCTTCGCGGTACGAAGTCTCCTGGACCGGCTTGGCGACGCGGACCTGCTTCATGCGCGTCTCGGTCTCCACCACCGGCTTGCGGACGCGCACCTTCCGCTCCTCGACCACCGTTTCGTACTCGAGTTTCCACACGGTGACTTCCTGAGGCTCCCACACCGTCTGGTACTCGGTCCGGTAGGTCGGCCACCAGGACTGAGCCGACACGGCGGTGGCACCCAGCCAGACCGCCAGGAAACCAGCCATCGAGTATCGTTGCAGCATCGTCTTGTTACCCTCGTGTCTCATGGGCCTCACCCTCCGCCATCGGCGCCCCCACTGGGAGGCTTGCAAAACCCGTTCCCATCGACGAATTGATACCTTGAGTTTGGCCGATCGAGGCTGGGTCTGCAAATACCCTTCCCTAGGGGATTATTGCATCCGTCGTAGCAAAGATAACTCGTGACGCGTTTTACGGCGGAAAAAAATTTCGAGTTTTCTTAAAGTCTCCGAAAACGACTGCCGACTGCCTCTTCGGCCCCTTGGCCCAACTCCCGCCCCCTCCAAGAGTTACAACACGTTTTTTCCTAATCGGCGCAACCGGTCTGGCTTACCGCCCAGTGATCTCCTGCTGCGCTGCGCGCCGCGCCGCTCGAATCCAACCGCCGCCGGCATTGAGCGGCAGGAGGGGGCGGGCGATGAATTCGCCATCGCCTCGAGGCGACTGGCTCGCGGCGATGACCGAGGCCTCCATTGCCGGATCCACATCATTCGTGACGCAGTGCTTCGATCGGATCGAGGTAGGCGGCTTTCCGCGCGGGGTAGACGCCGAACAGGATGCCAACACCGAGCGAGATCGCCAACGACAGGAGCACTGACCACGGAGCGACTCGCGGATCGACGTCATAGACGATCGGTGGCAGGATATCGGGGTCGATCCGATTGACCATCCAGCGAGCCATCTGGAAGACGGGCTTGACGGCGACACCGAACGCGACGCCCAGTAATCCGCCTCCGGCCGTCAACAACAGCGTCTCGGTGAGGAACTGCTGGATGATATCGGTTCGGGTCGCTCCAAGCGCACGACGGATACCGATTTCCCGAGTGCGCTCCGTCACCGTAGCCAGCATGATGTTCATGATGCCGATGCCTCCGACCAGAAGCGAGATCCCGGCGATGATGACGAGCAACACATTGAACATCGCGCGCGTACGCTCCGCCTGGCGGAGCAGTTCCTTCGGGACGATGACTTCGTAATCTTCCTGAGTATGGTACTTCTCAAGCAGATGGTGAATGATCTCTGCCGTCTCATCCACATCTTCGATGCTGTTGACTTCGACCGTGATCTGGCTAAGTTCCACCTTCTCGCCGTGAAACTCGCCGCCGACACGCTTCATCACGAGGTCGCCCACGCGTCGCCGCAAGGTCTGCAAGGGAATGTACGCGTCGCCGTTGTAGTCGCGCGACTGCAACGTTCCGCCGATCGCCGCGGAGGACATCCTCGGTTTGGTTTGTCCCACGACGCGGTAGAACTCGGCTCCCACCCACACCGTTTGCCCGATCGGGTTTTGGTAGGGGAACAGTCGGCGAGCGGTCTCGCTGCCGAGCACGACGACCTTGTGGCCTCGATCTCGCATCGTAAGCCAGCGCCCGCGTGCGATGGCCAGACGATTCAACTGAAGGTATTCCTCGGTGCATCCGACAAGGTTTGTATCGGCGGTCCGGTTGGCGCGCCGCAGTTCGAACTTTAGCTGGCGCATGGGAATAGCACGACGGATGTTGGGAAGGTTTTCCACGATGCGCCGGTAGTCGGCACGCAGCAAGCCATAGGTTTTGACTCGGTTCGATGCGTCGGCCTCATTCTGGCTGCTGGGCATCTTCGAGACGACGATGATATTTTTGGCCCCCAGTTCCAAAATCTGTTGTTGCGCCCGGTAGCTGACTCCCTCGCCCATCGCGACGAGCCAGATGACGGTGGTCGTGCCAATGAAGATCCCAAGAGCGGCAAGCCCGGCGCGCAGCTTGTGAAGCAGCAGACTCTTCAAGCCTAGTCGGACGACACGGAGCAGTGAGTGGATCACTTTGGAAGTTTCCTCGACCCGGGACTTCTTTTCCGGCCACCACCGTCTTGCGACCCGCTACCGGTATCCTCCAACGTCCGTTTCGGATTCAGGAGCACCTCATCTCCCGGCACCAAGCCACTCTGGACGATGGTGAAAACGCCATTGGAGTCGCCAAGCGTCACTCTGCGTTTACGAATAACGGATCCGTCCTTTACAGAGCAAAAAGTGATTTCCCTGCCGTTGACAACCTCCCGAGCGACGGCAGCGACGGGGACCTGAACGACATCCTCGTATTCGGCGACGACGATCTCCACCTCGGCACTCATGCCCGGACGGAGTCCTTTGCCCTTGGGCAAAGCCACGATCGTGTCATAACGTACTTCGTTTCCCGTCCACCAACCTGCGGGTCGCGTCACCGAGGAGATCTTCTGGACAGTTCCTTCGAGTGTCTGAGTGGCAAGACGCACGCGAGCTTTCATGCCGACACGGACGCGATCGATCACGGCTTCATGCACCCCAACCTTGACCTGCATCTTGTCCAGGTTGGGCATCAGCAGCATCACACGATCTTTGTAGACAGTCGCTCCTTGGTAGATTCTCGGGGCGTTTTCCCACCGAGCGGCATTGGGGTGGATCACCAGTCCGGCTCGGTGGGCGCGAACGGTGCAGTGCTTCCGTTCCTCCAACGCTCGATCCCGGCGCGACGCGTCGGCCTGAGCTCGTTCGACATTGGCCTCATGCGTGGCTTTGATGGCCGCATATTCCCCCTTCAACTGCGCCAGACGCTCCTTCTTCGTATAGTCCTGGAGCACCCTCAACTGGGTCCGTAGGACCTCGAGATCGAGCTGGGCTTGCCGGACAGCAAACTCTTTCTCCTCGACTTCGAATTCATTGACATAGCCGCTCTCGGCGAGTTTCTTCGTGTAAGCAAGAATCTCGCGGGCGCTTTGCAATCGAGCGCGAGCCACGACGATCTCTTTTTCGAGCGACATTCGTTCCTCGACGAACCTTCCCTGCTGGTATTCCTCGATCGCAAGCTCCGCTCGCCGAACGGCTCCCGCCGACTGTTCCGCTGCCGAACGCGACCAGTGGGCATATTTCGTGCGCTCGTCGATCTGTTCCTCGATGAAACGAGTATCCAGTCGGACCAACACGTCGCCCGGCTTGACGAACGTGCCGCTCTCGATAACCCACGTGACCGTGTTCCGGCCACGCACTTTGCATTTGATCTCCTCGTTTTCAGCACTTTCGAGCAGCCCTTGCGCTGTAATCGTCACTTCCATGTCGCCGCGCCGTACGACAGACGTCAGCAACGGTTGTGGACGGCGACCGGAGAAGGCAAAGGTCGATATAGTCAGAGCCACGGCAGCGGCAAGCCCGATCCCGGCCCCAACGCCATACCGGAGACGGCGCCGCGTCGACGGAACGGGAGGGGGAGTCGGCGTAGCGTGGAGCGTTCTACGAGTCTCGATAGCCATCAGCTCCTACCCGCCTGCACGTGTTCAGACGCTTCCAGACGCCCACGGTCATGCCCCTCGGCGCTCCTGTCGGCGGCCGGCGGGCTCCGATCGTCGACGTCGATCTTGGGCTCGCTTGCGATCGAGATCAAAAGCGGCCGCCGCCTCTTGCTGCGCTTCCCGGACGTGCGTCATCGGATTGAGAACCACTTCTTCCCCCGCTCGGACACCACTTTCGACAGCGACCAACAAATCGTTGGCCTGGCCGATCGTGATCGCCCTCCGAACCGCCCTCCCCTTCTGGTTGACCCAGCAAGCATAGCCGTCAGCCGTCTCGACGACGGCGGAGGTCGGTACGAGTACAGCATCGTCCACGCGAGCGAGGATGATCTCGACTTCCGCCGTCATCCCAGGAATCAGGCCCTCCTCACCCTCGGGCAATCGAACGACCGTGTCGTACTTGACGACATTGCCCGTCCACCAGCCGGCCGGTCGAGCAGCCGGCGAAACGAACGTCACTTCGCCCTGGACCGTCTTCTTGGGAAGCCTCACGACGGCGGTCATCCCCGGCTGCACTTCGTCTCGTATCGATTCGTGGATTCCCACTTTCACTTCCATGTGTTGCAGATCGGGCATCAGCAGCAAGACCTGGTCCTTGTGAACGGTGGCGCCTTCTTCGATCCTCGGCGCCTCTTCCCATTCGCGATTACTCGGGTAGACAACCATCCCTCCTCGCTCGGCTTTGATCACACAGTTCTCGAATTCTTCGAGCGCCCGTTGAAGACGGTGTTCATCGGCCATGGCCCGCTCTTTCTCCGCCTCATATTCGGCTTTCGCCGCGCGGTACTCGCCCTGCAACCGAGCCAGCTCTTCTTCTTTGGTATACTTCTTGAGCACCTCGATTTCTTTCTTTTTCAGCTCGACAGCCAGTTGCGACTGATTGACATACGACGTCTTCTCTTCGACTTCCAGGTCATTGACATAGCCGCTCTTGGCCATCATCACCGCATAGTCCCGCATGTTTCGCGCAGCTCGCAGATTGCTTTCCGCAATGGCAAGGTCTTTCTCCAACGTCGCCAACTCGGAGACAAACCTGCCTTGAGCGTACTCGGAGATGGCCAGTTGCGCTCGCTTCATCTCCGCTTCGAGTCTCGCCACCTGAGCGCGAGCCAAATGCGCATATTTCGTCCGTTCGGCAATCTCTTCCTCGATCACCAAGGTATCGAGGCGCAGCAGCACCTCGCCCGGTTCCACGACGGTGCCGCTTTCGACGACCCACGTGATCGTGTTTTCTCCACGCACCCGGCACCGGATTTCCACGTTGTTGCTGCTGCGCAACCGACCACGCTCGATGACCGATACGACCAGAGGCCCTCGCTCGATCCGGTGAGTTACCCCCGGTGCCAATCGTTCCGAGTCGTCGCTCGAACCCAGGACAAGATCCTCCATTACGGGAAAGGCCGCGGCTGCGAGAAGAACCAACACGACTCCAGCGATCCACCACGCCCGACGAATCTGCCGAGGCGCCGGGGGGTCGTCCGACGCGTTAGTTGTAGAGGGCATACGTAACATGGCTTGCTAGATCGAACGAGGAGATCGATGTCCCTTCCGAACGCCGCGGCCCCCGCCATGGGAAATCGACGACTGGACCGATCGACTTTACGAACCTCCATCGACGGGAGGGAGTTCGTTGGAGCGGGAGGCACCTACGGACCGCGCTGCTTCCCGTTCGGCTTCTTCCAGAAATGCTGTCGGGTTGAGGACGACTTGCTCACCCTCTTCGAGGCCGGACTTGACGATGATGAAAGCGTCGTTGCTTTCTCCCAACGCCAAGCGACGCCGCTCGACTCCGCCAGCGGTCTGCACCCAGCAAAACGCACCGTCAACCGTTTCGATTACGGCGGCAACCGGAATCGTGATCACGTCGTGGAACTCGGCGAGAATCACGTCCACCTCGGCGCTCATTCCCGGCTTGAGCCCCTCAGTGGTCGGCAGGTCGATCCACGTGTCGTACTTGACCACGTTCCCGGTCCACCAACCGGACGGTCGCGTGACCTTCGCCACTTTCGTGACCGCCGCTTCCAAGGTGCGCTCGGGCAACGTGACCACCGCTTTGAGTCCCTCGTGAACACGATCGATCACGGACTCGTGAATACCCACCTTCACTCGCATTCGAGTCAGGTCGGGGATTAGCAGCAGCACCTGGTCGTGGCGCACCGTCGCCCCCTGGGTGATGTCCGGCGTACGTTTCCAAGCTGCCGCGGACGGGTAGATGACGATTCCCGATCGCGGCGCGCGGATCACGCAAGCTTCCAACTCCTCCTTGGCACGATCCCGCCGCTTGATTTCCATCGCCAACCCGGCTTCGTCGGCTGCCAGTTTGGAACGAGCCGCCGTCAGGTTCCCCTCTAAAGTGGCTAGTTCCATTTTGCGAGTGAATTCTTCGAGCACGCGAATCTGAGTCTCGACGACCTTCAACTCCAACTCGGCTTGAGTCACCGTAAAGCTGCTGCCTTCGACCTCGAGCGCACTCACGTAGCCTTGCTTGAAGAGGTCGTCGGCACGCTCATTCATCTTGCGCGCCATCCGGAGGTTGCGTTGCTTCTCCTGAAGCTGCTTTTGCAGTTGCTGGAGCTGCGCCTGATAACGCGCGTTGTAAGCGTCGATGGCGATTTCCGCACTCTTGACCGCGGCCTTGGATCGCTCGAGAGTCGCTTGGGCAATGAAAGTATTTGTTTTGGTGAGACTGTACTGCTCCTCCAACACTTTGGTGTCCAATCGGACCAAAACATCGCCTTCCCGAACCGTCGTTCCCGGTTCAATGACCCAGGTCACGGTGCTGAACCCGCGGACCTTGCATTTGATCTCCGTGTTGTTCGAACTCTCCAACGTCCCTTGTTCCATGACCGAGACGACGAGGTCTCCTCGCGCGACTCGGTGCGTCAGGTGCGCCGGTGCCGGCCGAGATTTCACCGATGGCCAAAGGAAAGCGACCAAGAAGATGACAACCATCAGAAGGACGCCGCCTACAGCTAAACGCAGCTTCCAGGATGTTGGTGGCGCAGTTGAGCGGCGCACGTTGTCGGCAGTGCCACGCGACGAGGATCGTGCGACATCAGGGGAAGCGCTGGCAGAGCCCTCGGTGTTTGTCGCCATCAGTCGTCCACCAAAAGTGTTCGCGGACGGGCCCAAGTCGCCCTGCGGGAAGGTTCCGCGTCAGAGAACACCGCCACGCTTCGTCATGCGAGGGAATTCGGAAGGCATCCTGGGGAGGGAAAGGGAGAGCCCGCTTGGCTGCTTTCAACGCAAACGCACCACCCTCACTTACTTTAAATGCGGTCGGTCCTCGGTGCAACCCAATACGACCGCCGGAAGAGTGGGTCACATACCGAATAAGAAAACGCCGTGGAAAAGTCGCCGCTTCGCGAGGAACCTATCCCGGATTCCCGTTGGGTGGGTTTGGCAACGGCTGCGGGATCCCCAGACCCCCGTGCCCGCCTGGCGCCGGCGGAGGAAGTGGCTCGGGAGTCGCCGGATCAACTTTGCGACCGTCGCTGTCGCCGGCAGGATGGCCGGCAGCCACCGCGCCATGAATCGGCAGCTCGACCCACCGTCCTTCCGGGTCGATCCACATGACGCCCATTTCGCGGTAGAGCCGCATGCGGGCTGCCAAATAATCCAGCCACACCGCCAAGAACGCATTTTGGGCACTGAGAAGCGACGATTGGGCACTCAACAGGTTGATGGCCGTAGTCGGATTGATGGGAACGCGCTGTCCCGGTTGAGGCGGCTGTCTGGGAGGACTGAGCGACAATTGCGTCTGGTCGACTCGCCGCAGAGCGATACGCACGGCATGGCGCTGGATTTCGAGGTCCTGACGAAACTGCTCCAGATTACGCAATAGAGCTCGGATCCCCAGGTGCAAGGCGTCCTGAGATTGAATCAACGCTCGTCTGCTCTGCTGATACCGGATCAGCGCTTCGCGGTAGGCATTTCGTTCCAGCAACCGGGTAAGGGGCGCGTCGAATTCCAACCCCAGGCGAAAACTCCCCGTTGGCGCGCGAAAGCTGAAAGGATTGTTTCGAGCCGTTCGAATCTCGCCGCTCGTCTTCAAGTCGAGCACCGATTGCAGCGCATCGGCATTGACCTGGATGGCTCGCCATTGATCCACCAATGCCGCCCTGCCATTCATGAAATCGAGTCGGTTCTCGAGCGCAATTCGAAATGCTTCCTCGGGTTCCAGTTGAACAGGTTCGACCGCCACTGTCTCGAGTCGCGCTTGCGCGGGAATCAACGCGAATCGCTCCGTAAACTGAAGAAAGTCGGCCACCCACGTGATCAAATGGCGGCTGGTGGGAGCGACCGTGTTCTCGTTCAGCAGATTTCGCATGGCATTGAGCCTGCCCGCGAGCGCTCCGAATTCTCCCTTCATATCGTTATACAGCCGTTCGAGCCTCGCTCGCTCGCGCCGAGACTCCTCCCGATACTCCGGAGCCATCGATGCTTCTCGAGCCGCGACCCTCGCATTCATCGTGGCCAGTTCGCCGGCAGCATCTTGAATGAGCTGATCGACCGACGGCACGAGCCTCGCCGCCTCGTCGAGCAACAGGGACACCTGCTGTACCGAAGGATCATCGGGCAGTGCAGCGATGTGAGATTGCAACTCGGCGATACCGTCGGCGACTTGCGTGACGCGGCGGGGTATGAGTTGGAACTGCCGGATGAGGCTGTCGTCCACGACGAATTCGATGTCGGGAGGCAATCCCAATGTGGTCGTCTTGTATCGGTCCAATGAGAGCTGGAAGGCGTTTCGGATGCGTAGGAGACTCGATCGCTGCGACTGAACGCTTTGGCGAAACTGATCGACCTGCACGATATCGATGAACTCGCTCGCCAAGAGCGCCTCGAGGCGGGCCAACGTACGTTCCTGAAGTCGGAGGTTGTCTTCGCTGTTGCGAATCTCCTGAACTTGTCTCAACAACCCCAACTAACCTCCTACCGTCCCACTCCCACTGAAGCTCTGCAGAGTCGTACCAACGCCTCCACGATTCGGGCCACTCACGCCCGACTCGCCGATGGCGACCAACGTAAAAAAACCTTGGCGGAACTGGGCGTAAGCGCGGAGGTTCGCCAGCAACAGCCGTTCAGCGGACGTCAACTGTTCGAGGGCGACATCTTTGCCCGCACCTCGCAAGAGCGGCTGCATGAGCGAAAACGTGGCAAGCGAGGTCGAGAGGTTGGCGTTTCCCCCGGTGAGCTCGAACACGAAGGCGTTGGCGAATCCAACCAACAATTCGCCGGCCGTCGCAAATCGCTTGCGCATCTGCAGAGCCGGGTTGCCGGACGAAGGTCGTCCCACTGTGACTCGATTCGTCTCGGCCCCACCTACGTGTACGGGAGAAGTGACGACATATTTGCCTCGAGCAGCGTCATAACTCAAGGCGGCAGGGACCTGCGAGCCGGTATGGGCGTAGTTGAGATCGTAGCCCCCGAAAAACTGAGTATCGAGTCGAAACCGTTCGGCCGAGACGTCGAGGGCACTCAGATACAACGTTTCCAACTGCCGCTGGTGATTGGGCGAGTGGAGATAGGCGAGTCGGATCGCGGTGTCGAGGTCGAGTCGAATAGCGCCTTGATCGTCGAGCGTCACATATTGCCGCAGAGCGTCTCGCCACGTCGGGTTCTCCAACTCGCGGCGGTAGCCGTTGTCATACCAGTGCCTCCAGCCCTTCTTGCCGTCCACCAGGCGCATGTACTGGTGAGAGGCGGGGTCATCCGGTGGCATCGGGGGATGGTCTGGGTCGTACGGGTCGTAAAACCGACTCCGGGGATCCAGCTCGATGCCGAACTTCGGGGTGGTCCACCGCGGGTCCTGGTTGCGTTCGGCGATAGCGCTGTAGGCGTCGCGGTCCGCCTGGACGCGGTAGCGGCTCCGAGCGCACCCCCCGCTAACGACCGCACAGACCACCGTCGCCAGCACCAGCAGCGGGATAGCGGTCGACCGGAGTCCGGGAGCCATCACGCCACTGCCTTCCAAGGGGTTTTCACTCCGAACTGAGGATGGCAGCACTCCCCCGCCAGCCCGCCTCTTCTTCTCGTCGGACGGCCGAAGCCTCCGACTTTAAGGAATGCGCTGATAAACGCGATTATGCCAACTTTGCAAGATGGGCAATTACAACCCATCGCGCCTGGCCGGCCTGTTTTCCACGGAGTCCAACGGAGGCTGGAAGCAGGGCTCGAGAGGACACGACGCGGTGAGGCCGGGATAGCAGCCGGCTGCCAACCCGGGCAGAAGTAGTGGGATCGAATTTAACGGAAACTTCACTCCGCACTCAAAACGGCTTAACTTCCCACCTCTAATCTCCCGGGCATGGCAGTGCACTGGCCAGTCATTGGGAATGTAGTTGTCTGTTCCGTTTGAGATGAGGAGTGTGGATGTGGAACGCGAGTACGAACACGAATTCGAAACTGAAGACGAGGGTGGGAGAGGCAATCTCTTTCAGTATCACAGGAGTCATCGGATCATGAGAAATGGGATGCGTCGACAGAATGACGGGAGTTGGCAGAGGAGAGAAACGCGACGAGCGAATCGGAGGGGCCGGAATGGTCAGAGAGGTTTCACGCTGGTGGAGCTCTTGGTGGTGATCGCCATCATCACGATCCTGATCGGTCTGTTGCTGCCGGCCGTCGCGGGGGCTCGAGCAGCGGCTCGATCCGTGCAGTGTTCCAACAATCTCAAAAACTTCGGAATCGGTTTCCACACGCACGCGACATCAGATCGAGCGGGACGGTTCTCGACAGGAGCCTTCGACTGGCGGCGCGATGGATGTCCCGACACATACGGATGGGTCGCGGACCTCGTCAACCAAGGCGTCAACTGCCAGGAAATGCTGTGCCCCGCGTCCGATCTGCTCGGCGTGGAAAAGATCAACGACTTCATCGGATCGGTCAACACGAGCAACAAGGACGGTGTACCCGTGGACCGCCTCCGTGCGGGACGTTGTTCGGCGTGGCAATCGCCCACGAGCCCTCCCGGTTCGGCCGACCGACTGGCTCGCATCGCCAAGCTGATGGAAGATGGTTACGGAACGAACTATGCCTCGAGTTGGTACCTTTCCCGGTCTGATGCCAAGACCGATCTGACCAACCGGACGATCGCCGGCCTGAAAGGAATCCATGGTACGATGGGACCACTGACACAGCGGCGTCTCGACAGCTCCAAGCTCTCCGCCGCCATCGTCCCGTTTCTCGGATGTGGGGCGCCAGGCGACGTGAGCGAGGCGGTACTGAGCCATGACGTTCCCGGATTCTTGACCGCCGGCGTGAGGCTCTCGGAGACGATGAACGACGGTCCGGCGACTTGGGATCCCATTTCGAAACGGATCGTGCTCATGCCCGCCGGGACGAACGTCGTGGCCGCCGTACCGCAGCGCTTGCCGAGCGCCAATTCGCCTGGAGTTGCTGGTGCCGACGGCCGACTCTGGCTGCAGGATACGCGAGACTGGTATGCCTGGCACGGCACTGGCAGCAAGCGGTCGGTGAATCTGCTGATGGCCGACGGAAGCGTCCAAAAAGTCTTCGACCTCAACGGCGACGGCTTCTTGAACCCGGGTTTCCCCGTGAACGGTTCTGCCGGTCACGGTTATACCGATGCCCGAGTCGAGTTGCTGCCGCATCAGGTCTACAGCGGTCCGTGGCTCGGCCGCAGAATCCTCAAGGGGAACTTCGAGTAGTCCTTTCCATCACCCCTGCTCTGGGGCCTTGTTCACCGGGTTTCGTCCGTCCGTCCTGCGGACGGACCCTATGGACTCCGGCCGTCCTGGATGCGATCCAGTTCGCATCGGGGACGGTTTTCTGTCATATGTGGGTCAGGCTTTCCAAAAAACGAAAGGGGTCGCGCAAAGACGGGGCTCGCGCAGAGACGCGAAGACGCAAACAAAGTATCAGGAACGAAGTAGCAAATGGGGATTCGGCTCGCTCGGCACATCCAAGTTGAATTACCGGGAATCCAGTGTGTGCGTGTTTCTGCTAGATCTAGTAACAGTTGTGTGACACATGGGGGCTCGGCCGGGAGTTCTAATTGTCGCTCTACACACCGGCAAGAAGGCGGAGCGTATTGCGGCTGCTGAAGGAGTGACGGCTCAGTGAGCACGCGAACGAAAGAACGCGGCAATGTCTTCCTTGGTCGCCGCGCCAGTAGCTGCGCGAATGGTGATGTCAAACAACCCCTCCTCGTCGGCGGCGATTTCAATATCGTTCATTTCGAGGAACACGATGGCGGATGCTGCGCCTGTTCGTTTGTTGCCATCAAGAAATGGATGGTTCTGGACAATGTGAAAGAGATAGGCAGCAGCCATCTCGAATGGAAATGCATGGAGAAAGGTTCCACCGAACGTCGCTTCCGGCTGCGATACGGCCGACTGGAGCAACTGCGCATCACGAATACCCTCCGTCCCACCGTAATGCTCAATCGAGCTGCGGTGCAGTCGCAACACGCGATCGATGCCGAGAAAAATCGGCTCTGCCACAACCTACTCCGCGAGCTTTTTCATGGCGTTGCCGAATCGCTCGTGGACCTTCGCCATGGCTTCCTCGAACTTCTTCTCTTCTTTGGGATCGCGCACCGGCGTCAGCACCAGCGAACGTCCGTCGCTGATGATTTCGAACGGCGTTTCCGGCGTCGCTCGGATCAACTCCAGAATCGGCTTGTCGATCACCAGGGCGTAGCTGTTGCCATGTTTTGTCAGTCTCTTGATCACGAAAATCGCCTCGCAACTGATGCGTTCGACCGGCCCCGTCTCATATACGAAGTATATTCAATGTATCACCATCAGTCAATCTGGAGGTGGCGGGCCAACCGCGACGACGTGCGCGTGTTTCTGCTAGCTCTAGTAACAGTTGTGTGACACATGGCGGCTCGGCCGGAGTCTTGCCCTCCCAATCTATGTAAGCGTGCCAGTTTTTCACGACGGCGCGCAGTGCTCTAACTCACCTTCCATCCTCATTCTATGAAAAATCCCTCGGCGCTCTTTGCGGCTTGGCGAGAGACTTGGTCAGGCTGGAAAGCCAGACCTACGGCAAGCGGGCTAACTTCCGCGAGATGCTTTGCGCAGGATGATCAGGGCTTCGCGAGCGTCCAACTTCACGGCGCTGGGAAGACGTGAGTCGACGATCTTCTGCAACGCCTTGCGCACCGCGCCTCGATCCACCTGCTCCGAATGCTGACATAGCCGTGTCACAGCGCCGATGGCACTGGAGACGACCAGGATCTGGCGGCTCTGGCGGACCTGGTCCCGAGTGAGCTTGGCGGTGGTCTTGGATCCGGTGAGTTCCCCTTGCAAAAGTGCCGGATTGTTCGGATCGAGCATTTCGAGAAGGACCGGCAGAGCCCGAGGTTCCCCCATCCACGCCAGACCCGTCGCCGCGTTGTAACGCGTGTTGGCATAGGCGTCGTCCAAGAGTTGTACCAGCCGCTTTTTGGCAGCCGGTCCGCCGACCACTCCAAGAGCATACGCCGCAGCAGCGTGCAGCTCATGGACCGCCTCCGGTTCCTTCCCTTCGGCAGGTTCTTCCGTGATCGCGATCAGCGTCTGAACGACCTCGGGCCGTTCGGACAAGACCTTCGTGCCGAGCCGATCGGCCAGCATGGCAAGAGCTTGCACGGCTGCTACGCGCACTCGCACCGGCTGCGCATCGCGACTCCCGGCTGATCGCACCAAAACAGGCACCGGGTCGGCCACGTCGAAGGCTCCCAGCGCACGACACAAAAAAGCGCGATATTCGATCGCTTCCTTGCCCTCCACCTTTCGGGACAGATCCTCCTCCAAAGCCGCAATCAAGATGCCGCACAGTTTCCGGTCTCGCCGCAACCCTTCATACTGGCGGCTGTGGAGCATGTTCGAGAGCGTGTACGCCTTCTGCCAACTTCCCGGCCCCTGCCGGCGGATGTCTTCGGCCAGCCGATAGGGATCGGCATCGGCATGTGCCAGCCAACCGACCAACATCCACGTGCCGACAATGATTCCGACGATCACCAGAGGTATGAGGAACAACTGGACGACAAACGCACTGCTGGGCGCCTCGACCGGAGGAAGAGGCTGCTGGTCCGCCGACCGAACGCCAGGCGCTGAGGACTCATCATTCGACATGATACGATCCAACATGGCCCGTGTGGCTGGAGGAGCCAGGCGGGCGACGAAGAAAGGACATCGAGCCGCCCCACCGCAGGACTGCCGAAGCGAGCTCTGGAAACCTCGGAGCATCAGACGGCGGAACGCGGGAACGCGAGCTCGTTCACAGACTCATTTGCTTTCAGTGTAACGCTCACCTCGCGAGCTGGCGACGCCCGATGTCGACATGCATTCCCACATGGCACTGTCGTGTTTCCCCCATGCCCTGCCTGTGGCAGCTGGCACTCGAGGAAGCACTCCTCGAGGATGCCGAGGCCAACCGCGGCGCTCATCAATGGTTCCGCGTTTGGGAATCGGACGAGCCGGTCGTCGTCGTCGGACGCGCAGGGCGGCTCGAGTCAGAAGTGGACCTCGCCCGCTGTCAACGCGACGGCGTCCCCGTCTTGCGACGCTGCACCGGAGGCGGAGCCGTCGTGCTCGGACCCGGATGCCTCGTCTACTCGCTCGTGTTGTCACTCGAGGCTCACCCCTTTCTGCACGACGTGGGAATCGCCCACCGGTGGGTACTCCAGCGAGTGGCGGAAGCCGTCGCCGCCTGCGGGCCGTCGGTCGAGCCGGCCGGAATCAGCGATCTGGCCTGCTCGGGCCGCAAGGTCTCCGGAAACGCGATGAAGATCGCCCAATACAGCGTGCTCTATCACGGCACCCTCCTGTGGAACGCGTCCCTCGATGAAATGGCTCGCTGGCTTCGGCATCCTCCCAAAGAGCCGGACTACCGGGCAGGCCGATCCCATTCCCAGTTCCTGACGAATCTCGCCATCGACCCACACCGCTTAAGCCGCTCACTGGCTCGAGTCTTCGGAGCCGACAAGGAACGGGACTGGCCGGAAGAAAGGACTCGCCATCTGGTCGAGCAGAAATACTCGCAAGCCTCTTGGCATCAAACAGGCCGTTGGAAACGATAGCCGCGCTCGATCACGCCAAGCCCCAGCGGCGGCGCAAAGCCCACTCGGCAGTCAGCAACGACGTGAAAATGATCAAGAACACCCAGGCGTCGATCGGCGATTCGCCCAGCGTCCAACGCTCCAGCACCGGTTCCTCGGCGGCAGGCGGGTCCGCTTGCCACTTCTCCAGGAGTTCGCGCAAGGCGTCGGGCGTCAACATTTCGCCGCCCGCTTCCTCGGTGAACGAAGCGAAGCGCGTGAGGAAGTCGATGTCGGCCGTGTGCGAGGCCAACTCCAAGTCGCGATCGATGACTTGGAACTCGAGTTGCGATTCCCCCAATTCCTGACCGTTCGCTGAAGCCGTGACCTTCAGACGATAGGTCCCGGGATTCACCAGCTTCGGCAAGGTGGCTCGGAAAGTCTCCTCCCCGGGAACCGCGGCCAACGAAAATCGTTTCGGTGCATCTCCCAAACCAGGGTGCCGAACGAATTCGGCTACGATCGTTGCGTTGCGGACCGGCTCGCCCTCGCTGTCACGAGCTCCCGCCTGGAGCGTCACTTCGGCACCCGGTAAGAAGCGCCGGCGTGAAAGCTCGGCCCACACTTCGCTCCGATCATCCTCATCTCGCTTGGCCAACCACAACACGACCTGTCTCCAGAACCGCTTGTGGACGGCCTGCTTGCCGACGCGCCACCATTGCCACGTCGTGTCGCCGGCAAAGGCGAGCACTCTTCCATCGCCATACTCACCGGCCACGAGGATCGGATGCTTGGCCGGGGACTCGAGCAGCACTTGGATGCCCGGAGCCTGCTTGACTCCCGCAAAGCGATTGGCTCCCTTCAAAGGCGGCAGCGATTTCCAAATGGCGGCATTCGCCTGGCGATCTCCCAAGCGCGTCACCGGATGATCGCGCACCGGAATCAGAGGGATCGGACCAGCCCAATGCCATCGCCGAAGGGATTCACTATCGAGTTTATCCGACGTGAACAGATGCATGTGCACGGGGAGAACGGTCGCCAATGGCGTCTTGGCATACTTGCCCACGCTGAACGAATGGTACCCGCCCATCATCATCAACCCTTTCCCTTCGCCGATCCGGTCGGCAAGTCGCTGCCAGTCGTCCGACTCGATCGCCTCGGCCGGCAGATCGCCGATGAGGAAGACGTCGTATCGGTCCGCATCGAGTGCACTTCCCAGCGACAACGGCCAGCGGTCTTTCTGCTTGGCGGGAAACCACTGGAAGTCGACTTCGATGTCGGGCGATGCGTCCAACGACCAGCGAATGAACTTCTGTTCTTGGCGAAGTTCGCCCTCGAGGTACAATACGCGGAGCCCCCCTTCGCGAACCGACAGAAAGGCGGTCAGCTCGTTGTTGTCCAAGACGACCTCGCCGACTTGAGGGGGCACTTTCAGGGTAAGTTGGAACTGCCCAGGCTTCTGAGGCATGAAGGGGATGCGGACGGCCGTGACGGCGTCCTTCTCTCGAGTCTCGACGGCCACTTCGGCGACCTTCTGAGTCTGATCCTGGTCGTCGGTCAGCCACAGTTCGACGGGGATGCGGCGGTTCGCCATTCCCCGCACGCGCACCGCTCCACGCACCTCCAGTTCGTTCTTGACAAACGCGTGGATCCGTTCGGGAAACTGTTCGACCGCCAAGTCCCGCGTCTGCGCCGTGCTGCCGGTCGGCCCCCACGGGACGGTAAAAAGAGGAATGCCGGCGGCGCCCAATTCACGAGCGGCCGCATATGGATCGACGTCGCCGTCGAAAACGGTCTGGTTGCCGTCTCCCATGACGACTACCCCGAGCAGTCGCTGGCCAGTGTCTTCCTGAAGAACGGTCTGCAACGCGTTGCCGACATCCGTCTTTTCAGGACCGGGTGTGCGAGGCAACACCCAGTGGCCATTCTCCGCTTCAACCGCCTGCGGACGCGTATCGTAAAGAAAGACTTTGACATCGACCGATTCCTCGAGCTTCTCTAGCATCGGCAAAATCGAGTCGAAATACTCCCGCTGGGCTTGCCAGCGAGGAAGGGACGGCTTCTTGCTGGGGAGACTCATGCTGCGGCTACGATCCAGCATCAAAATGAGCCCAGCTCGGTGCTCACGCGTCGTCGACCGCACGAGAGTTGGGCGGAGCATGGCGAGAATCGCCAGCAGGATCGCCAGCAACCGGAGGAAGCGCAAGATGCGCTGGCGATGGGGAGGAATCGGTCCGGCCGGGCGGATCCACCACCAAACGGCCAAGAGCGCAGCGGCGAAGAGTCCGACAAGCCAAAGCTGGTCGAAGATCGGCCGGAGCATCCAGTCGAACGTCGTTTCGGCCTGGGAATTCACACTCTCACCACACTCCTCATGCGGGGGTCGCTACGGTCGAGGCAGTCGGAGTCTCCGATCGCCGCGAGGCCCCCGCCGTGTTCTCTTGCGCCTGCGTACCATAAAACCGATTGGCCATCGCCTGCTCGGCGATCAACAGCACGGCTAGGAGAATCGCCAAGTACGGGTAGAACTCGCGCCCCGAACGCTGCGTCCCCTGCTGTCGTTCCAGCTCATCCAACGTACGCGCCAATTGATAGCGGTCTTTGCCAAGCAGGGCATCGAGTGCTTTTTCGGAGACGCGAGACAAATCGCTTTGGGCATCGGCCAGGTTCGCAGAAAAACCGCGAAGGATCGTCGGGTCGTCGACACCTTTGAGTCGATAATGGCCGGCGTGATCGGTCCACGGGATTCGCAGCCGATTCTTGGAAGCACGCAGGAGTTGCAGCGGTCCCTGTGGCCGAGCCAACTGGTACGAAGCCGGAGATTCGCCCGCGCGGTTGGGCAAGATGACCGTTTCGCCGGTGGTGTAGTTGTATCGAGCCGCATGGGCGCCGGCGGCGTAGGTCGCCATTTCGTTGACCAAAATGAAACGCGGCCAGTCATTGGGACCAGCCAGGTCATTCCACGACGGCCGCCCCTGCGGCCGATCGATTTCGGTCAGCGGCGTCGTCATGATGAGCACTCGGCCACTCCCCACGGGATGTTCCAACAGCGCCGCCTCTCCGTTGGAATAGCGCATCACGACGCTGCAACTCTCCTCCACCTGCTCCACCGACCAATGCCGTCTCACCAGAAACTCGTTCCATGGAACACTGTCGGCGAAGGGCCGAAACGGTCGCAGTACGGGATGTTCGTAGCTGGTGGGAGACAAAAACGCGTCACGAGCTCGGAAGGGGATCGTGGGAACACACCCTAGAACCTCTTGAGCCGCTTTGTTGGCGAATGATTCAGCGTCTCCGACGTTGGGACCTAAGGCGACGCAGAGTCCTTTGCCCCCTTCGACCCAGTCGTGAAGCCGCCGCCACGTGTCGTCGGGAAGGGGAGGAGGATCGAGCAGGCAGACGACGTCGGCTCGCGTCAGGTCGGCGTCGGCCAACTCGGTTGGAGGCACGACGTCGACTTCGAAGGCGGCCTCGCCGCGCGATCTCAATTCGCGCGGAGCGACGGCTTCGACCCATGCGGGAACCGAAGTCTGCGGGCCGGCAGCCACCAGCATCTTCCAGGGCCGGCGCACGACGATCGTAAAATAGCGAACGTCGTCGATGGCCAAGGGATCGGTTTCGACAAAACGGAGTTCGCCGTGATGCGTGCCAGGCGGCAGATTTCCAAGATAGAACGTGTGGCGAGCCGGCTGGTCGGGAGAGGCGGTCAGCTCGGCCTGGTCCTTGAGCGTCCGGGGGGGCTGGACGCGGCGACCATCCTGTACAAAAGGAAGCGACGGATCGGGCGTTTCCAAATAGAGTTCCAACGTGCGCGTCGACCGGCGGCTGCTGGCGAACGTAACATGCAGCTCGATCGTACCGGCACCCGCGATCGCTTCCGCCGAAAGCCCTAGATCGAGCAGCCGCCCGTTCTCCGGTTCGGGAACGCCCACATCGATCACATATACAGACGTCGACGCATTCTTTTGAAGCTGCTGCGTGATCGGGTGTTTCTCGTCCGGCCAACTCGGACGGGTCAAATCGCTGAAGACGTAAATCTCCTTGCGGGGATGGCGGCCTTCGCGCACCAGGCGTTCGGCTTGAAGAAGCGTATTGAGCAGAGAGGCGGGACGCTCGAGTGCCGATGCCCGATCGATGGCTCGCACCGCCGCTTGCTTGCCGGCACTCCAGAAGACGGTCCCTCGTTCCAGACTCAGAACCGCCACCTGACTGTCGGCCGGAAGGGCGCGCACCAGGCGTTTGGCCGCCGCCTTGGCGCGTCCCAATACCGTCTGGTTCGCCTGGACGTAGCTGCTGCGCGCCGAATTGTCCAAGACGATGACCGCGGTGACGGGAGCTCGCGCATCGCCTACAGGAAACTCGCTGCCGTACGTGAGTACCGACGCCATGAGCCACGTCGTCGTGCCGGTGAGAGCCAAGACGGCGAAAGCCAGTGGCACCCACAACAGCGGACCGCGGCGCGCCGCGAGTGCGGCTAGGAGGAGGAAACTTCCCAGTAGCGCCATTCCCCCGAAGGTGATGACCAGCGCCCAGTCGCCGGCGAGCGGCGCGGCGACGGTCGGGCGGGCCAGCAACGTGACCAGTGCCGCGATGGCCAGACATCGCAACGCCAAGAGCAGCCAGCGGCGGATCCGCAGTTGCCGACGGTTGGTCTCCGACCGAGCCTGCACGAATCGCAGAGCCGGGAAGACGATCCGCTTGGGCTTTTTGCGCATGGCAAAGTGGATCACGATGGGAATCGCGACCAAGGCGAAACCGCCCAAGAGTGCTCCATTCAGCCACGCCACGGCCTACGCCCCTCCCCCATTGATCAGAATCGAGCCTGCCGCAGAAGCAGATACTCCATGAGTGCTTTGTCGAACGGCATGCTCGTGTCGAGTTCCACGTAGTCGATGCGAGCCCGCAGGCACTTGTCTCGATACGTCTTGCGGAAGCGTGTCAGTTCATCGAGGTAGTCGCTGCGCATCCCATCCGCATCCACCGCCACTTTCTCACCCGTCTCCGGATCGATCATCTCGACCATTCCATGAAAGGGAAAATGGACTTCGGCTTCGTCGAGGATGTGAAAGAGGATCACATCGTGGCCGGCATGACGCAGGTGCATCAGCGCCTGGAGGACCGGCTCGGGCTCGGAAAGCAGATCCGAGAAGATCATCAGCAGGCTGCGGTGCTTCAGGAGGGCCGCGGTTTGAGCCAGACTGCGAGCGATGTCGGTGCGGCCGGTTGGCTTGAGCCTCGATAGTTGGGAAAGGATGGTCGAAAGCTGCGTCCGCTTCGAGCGGGGAGCCAGACTCGCGTGGATCGTCTCACCGAATGTGATCAGACCGACCGGATCCTGTTGGTGGATCATGAGGTAGCCGAGTGACGCGGCGAGGCAGATCGCGTAGTCGAACTTGGTCAACTCTTGTCGATAGGTGTATCCCATCGACTCGCTCAAGTCCATCACCAAATACCCGGTGATGTTCGTCTCGGCCTCGAACTTCTTGACGTAGTACTTGTCGGTCTTGGCGTAGACGAGCCAGTCGATGTCGTGCGGGTCATCGCCGACCGTATACCGTCGGTGCTCGCTGAATTCGACCGAAAAGCCATGAAACGGGCTCGCATGGAGTCCCTGGAGAAAACCCTTGACCACGAACTGAGCCCGCAGATCGAGTCGCTTGATCTGGTTGATGACTTCCGGCTTGAGGTATTGCTCGGCAGTAGTCATGCGCAGCTAGCAAGCTTTCCATCGATGGGCCATGGCATCACTCGGCTTTGGTGACTCGGTCTTCATCACTCGGTGATGGGATGAGGAGGCGGAGGAGGAGCGAACTTGGGGACTTCCGGCTCGGGGATCGTTTCTACAATTCTTCGGATGATATCCTCGCGAGTGAACCCCTCGGCTTGAGCCTGGAAGTTCGTCGCAATGCGATGCCGCAAGACGGGGACAGCGATTCGGCGGATGTCGTCGATGCCGACCGAGAATCGGCCGTCCATGGCGGCGAGGGCCTTCCCGCCTTGGATCAGAAACTGGCCGGCTCGCGGACCGGCCCCCCAATCGACGAAATCTCGGACGAAATCGGGGGCCGCCGAGTCCTTCGGACGAGTCGCCCGGACGATGTCGACGACGTACTTGATGATGTAGTCGCTCACCGCTACCGAATGCACCAGCTTCTGGATGTTCACGATGGCCCGAGCCGAAAGGATCTTCTCGACCGTGGCCTTCTCGTGACGCGTGGTGGCCGACAGGATCTCCTCCTCTTCGCTTCGACTGGGATAGTCGATCACGATGTTGAACATGAACCGGTCGAGCTGGGCTTCCGGGAGCGGATAGGTCCCTTCCTGCTCGATGGGGTTCTGGGTCGCGATCGTGAAGAAAGGATCGGGCAGCGGGAAAGTCGTGCGACCCACGGTCACTTCACGCTCCTGCATCGCTTGCAGCAGCGCCGCCTGAGTCTTGGGAGGCGTCCGGTTGATTTCGTCGGCCAGCAGGATATTCGTGAAAACCGGACCTTCCATGAACCGAAACGACCGCCTTCCGTGCTCGTCTTCTTCCAAGACGTTCGTCCCGGTGATGTCCGACGGCATCAGGTCGGGTGTGAACTGGATCCGCTTGAAGGCGACATCGAGGATCCGGGCGAGGGTACTGACCATCAGCGTCTTCGCCAGTCCGGGGACGCCCTCCAGCAGGCAGTGGCCACGAGTGAAAATCGCCGCAAAAAGCTGTTCGATCACCTCCTCCTGACCAATGATGACCTTCTGCAATTCTTCCTGCATCCGCTGCCGCTGCACGCGGAATTCCTTGAGGACATCGCCGAGATTGCGCGGTTTTTTCGACACGATCGACCTTGAATAAAGGGCAAAGGGCCTGGAAGAGGACGCCGCCCCTGGCATCCCGAGCAGACGATAGATTGTACAATACAGGACGGCCGGCTGGCATGGAGTGGCCGCCCGGACGGTAGCTAGTGGCCTCGGGGACTCGGTCCGCCGTCGCCACGTACCGGTCGGGAGAGCCGGGGGGATTGTGGGAAACAAAGCGGCGGAAGCAAATGAAGCGACCGAAGCAATTCGATGCATTCGGAGGTCGAGGCGAGTGGATCGCCGGCGTTCGCGTGGCGCGTTTCACCGTCACCGCCCTCGTCGGCACCCTCCTCTTTTGCGGGCTCGTGGAACCACTTCGCCCCCTCCACGCGGATGTGACGGCCGAAGACGTGCGCGCTGCCATCCGGCAAGCCGTCGAGTACCTCAAGTCCCAACAGAACCAGCGCACCGGAACGTGGCCGGATGACTCGGCCTTCCGAGGCGGCGTCACGCCGTTGGTGACTCTGGCACTGCTCCATGCCGGGGAACCTGCCGATTCACCGACCATTCAGGCCGCATTGCAGCATCTCCGCCAGTTCAAACCGAACGACACCTACACTCGTTCGCTGCAAACGATGGTGTTCTGTCTCGCCGAACCCCAACGAGACCGGCTGTTGATCCGCGAAAACGTCGAGTGGCTCCGGAACGCGGCTCGAGTCTACCAGACACCACAGGGGGAAGCGGTCGCTTGGCGGTATCTCCCCAAGCCGGCCGGCTATGACAATTCGAACACGCAGTTTGCCATTTTGGCGCTTATGGAAGCCGAACGGGTCGGCGTCGTGCTGCCCGATACATTCTGGGAGGCTGTCGCCAACCATTTTCGTGTCACGCAAAGTCGCGACGGAGGTTGGGGCTATACGACGGGCCACTACAGCACGGGAAGCATGACGACCGCCGGCATCGCCTCCCTCGTCATCGCCACTGGCAAGACGGGCCGAGCGCGAGCTCGCGTGCGCGGCGGGCGGGTCCAGTGTTGCGGAGCCGAAGACGAGAACGACGACTGGGTGCGCATTGAACGAGGCCTGGACTGGCTCGGACGCCGCTTCTCGGTACGCTTCAATCCGCAATCCACCGGCAACATCCTCTACTACCTATACGGCCTGGAACGGGTCGGACGCCTGACGGGGCAGCGCTTCATCGGAGCTCACGACTGGTACCGCGAGGGCGCCGACTACCTCATTCAAATGCAACGTCGCGGCCTCGGTGGGCAATGGCGCGGAGTCGGCGTCGGCGAAGATAAACCTGTCATCGGAACGTCACTCGCGCTGCTGTTCCTCTCCAAAGGGCGCCGTCCCATCGTCGTCGCCAAACTCGAATACGGCCGGCGTGATGACTGGGACTACCATTCGGCAGGGATCCCCAAGCTCGTGGACCATGTGGAGCAGAGTTGGCACCAGCCGCTGGGCTGGCAGTCGGTCGACTGGGCAGCCGCCACGGTCGAACATCTCCTCGAGAGTCCCGTGCTCTTTCTCAGCGGGGCCGACGACCTGCCAGTCGGTCGCGAAGAGAAAAAGAAACTGAAAGCCTACATTCAGCAGGGAGGGTTCCTATTCGCCGAGGCGCGCGAGGGGAACGGTTGCAACGCCCGTATCTTCGACCGCAAGTTTCGAGCGTTGATGGCCGAACTCTTTCCCGATTCCCCCTTGCGACTCCTGCCACCCGATCATCCGATCTGGTACGCCGACGGAAAGGTCGATCCCGAATTCCTCCGCCCTTTGCTGGGCGTCGACGCCTGCTGCCGGATCAGTATTGTCTATTCGCCACGCAATCTCTCTTGTTTCTGGGAACTGAGCGACCGGCGAACGTTGGCCCGCGTGCCCGACGCCGTACGCCGCGAAATCGAAGCCTGTGTCCAGATCGGCCAAAACGTCCTTGCCTATGCCACCAACCGGAGACTCAAGGAGAAACTCGAACGCACGCACCTTCCCGAACGCCAGGTCGAACTGCCGCCGACCGATCGAGGCGTTCTCGCAATCGCCAAACTCATGCATGAAGGAGGCGGCGACGATGCGCCTCAGGCCCTTCCGAATCTGCTGGCGTTCGTCGCCGGCGAGTTGGGATTGCGAGTCCGCATCGAAAACCGGACCGTCGAGCCGACCAACAAGAAGCTCTATGAATACCCGCTGCTCTACATCCAAGGACGATTCGACTTCCAGTGGAACGAAAAGGAACAGGCGGCCATTCGCCGGTTTCTCGACAACGGCGGCGTGCTCTTCGGAGATGCCATCTGCTCGAGTCCCCAATTCAATCGCGCCTTCCATCGAGAGATCTCGAAGATCTTCCCCGACGATCCGTGGGAACGCATTCCTGTCACGGATCCTATCTTTCAAGACGACGATGGCGGCTTCCAGCTCGACCGCGTGACACTCAACGATCCTCGACGCGGTGGAGGAATCGGCAGCCGACAAGTCCGCATCGAACCGCTGCTGGAAGGGATTCGACGCGACGGGCGGTGGGTCGTCATCTTTTCGCCCTACGACCTGAGCTGCGCTCTGCAGAACGCCAACTCCCCCGACTGCAAAGGCTACATCAGCGAAGACGCCTATCGGATCGGCCTGAATGTGCTGCTCCACGTTCTAAGAAACTGACACCGGTGTGATATCTGATACGTCGCCACCGTTCCAGGCTGACACACATTTCTTACAAGTCAGAACCTGATGTTGTGGCCGTAGTACACCACAGGGATATCTGTGCGGCGATTCGACGCCCTACGCTCGGCAACTTGGGAAACGTCGTTTCCGAAGATTATCATCGACTTTTCTCATCACAGCGCTGACATTGGCAGGCTTCCCTAAGAACTCTTTCGTCCTCGAATGGCGCAAAGTGACTCACAGGACATCCTTCAAGTCGGATGCCTCGAGCGTCGGGACGTTGGTGTCCTCACACAGCCGCTCGAGCGCCTCGCTGTCTTTGAAGCCCGATCCCGACACGAGACAAACGACGGTTGCCCCCGAGTCGATCTCGCCTCGACTGGCCGCCTGCAACGCACCGGCCAAAGCGACGGCTCCCGCCGGCTCGCAGAAGATGCCCTCTTCCACTGCCAAACGACGTTGCACTTTCCAAATCACCTCGTCAGAAACCACGTGCCCCGATCCGCCGGTCTTCCGGCAATGCGCGATGACGGCGTCGCCGTCGATCACCGAACCAACTTGAAGCCCACTGATCGCCGTCCGACTCGCAACCGACCGAGCCTCGGACGCCCCTTCCCGCAGCGCGGACGCAATCGTGTCATTCCCTTCGGGTTGAACGACTTCGATTCGTGGAGTGGCCATATCTGGTTGAGACTCGAATCCCTTGGCCACCGCCAGGGCCAAACCGCCTCCCCCCGCTGGCACGAAGACGTGGCCCAGTGGACGCTCGACATGCTTCCGTTGCTCGGCCAATTCGTAGCTGATCGTACATACGCCCGACATCCCTTCGGGACTGTAGCGAAAGGCCGAAATCTGAGGCGGCGCGTTCTTCGCTTCGCCCACCTTGGTCAGGACGTCAAAGACTCGCCGGTTGATCTCCGGATCGACGCCAAAACCTCGAATGCGAAATAAGTCGGCTCCATGAGCCAGCATTTGGACCAGTTTGCCGGCGGGCGTCGTTTCCAAAATGGCGATTCGGCAGGGAATGCCGGCCGCGGCGCAGTACGTGGCCAGAGCTGCACCCGTGTTGCCGCTGGACGTGGCGAGGCAGCACGGCGCTTTGCGCTCAAGTAGCCGCGATATGGCGACAGCAGCGAAGCGGTCCTTGTAAGAGCCGCTGGGCTGGACGTGTTCCAACTTGAAATAGAGGTGCTCCAAACCGGCTTCGGGACCGATGCGGCGAGATCGCACCAAGGGGGTCCCGCCTTCTCCGAGCGTGACGCGGTACTCCGAGGCAACAGGGGCGATCCGTTCGGACCATTTCCAAATGCCGGCAGAAGCGTTCATCGGTTCGCCCCTTCGGTCGTGAGCGAACTCGGATCGATCACGACGTGTTTGATGCGCTGCCGCTTCCAAGCGTAGACGACGTGAACATGCCCGTTGTCCGTTTGGATCACCGCCGGATCGCTGAATTCCGCGCCCTCCTCCTTTTCCAAAGTCGCCACACGCTGCCAGCGAAGACCATCTTGGGACAACGCAATGGCAAGCTCGTGTCGCGGTCCCCATCGGGAATCGCCAATCCCATGCGGATGGTAAACCAACAAGTGCCGGCCGTCCCGAAGTGTGATCGCATCGATGCCGGCATTCGGATTGGACAAGTCGGTCGCTTCCAGCGAAGACCACGTCTTCCCCTCGTCACGGGAGAAACTCGTCGCAAGCACACCTTGCCTGGTGCGGCAGAGGACTTGCAACCGGCCGTCCGGATGGCGGAGGAAGACGGGTTGGATCGCCTCGAGCGACGAGGGTTGCTCGACCGGATTTGTGCGCCGCCATGTCCCCTTGGGAATTCCGTCGGCCAACGATACGGACTCGAAGTGAACGCGCCACGTTCCCCGCAATGTCGAAGCGCCGAAGAGAAGCCTGGTGTTTTCCTCTACGAGCACGGGTCGACTTCGATCGGGACCGGTAATGCCTTCCGGAAGTCGGCGACGATCGCGGAACGAACGGCCTCGGTCGTAGCTGGCAAGATACTCGCCCCACCACCGATCCGGCTTCGGACCCACT